>DVIU01000241.1 GCA_018711035.1 Candidatus Scatousia excrementigallinarum | reverse complement strand
GAACAAAATTTTTACAGTTTACAGCATTCGGGAAATACTGACACTCAAGACAAAAAGCAGAACGGTTTTTTATAGGACGCCTGTTTTTTCCGCAAGAAGAACCTTCAAGATAATTTCCGCTGTAAAATTGTACGCCCGGGTAATCAGTATATATATTAAGCCGGATGCCAGTTTCCTCGTCGTAAGCCGTGGCAGCATTTCTTAGAGAACCGTCAAACTCTCTAATCATCCAGTTATTGTCAAAACCGTTTGCAAAATTTATCTGGTAATAATCACTATTGATATCCTGACCTATTTGTTTGAATTCCCTGAAATCCATAGGTGTATTTTCTACAGGTAAAATTTTCCCTGTAGCAATTGACTGTTTATTGTTTTCAGTGAAATAATCCGAATTAATTTTAACTTTTTGATTAAGTATATCTGTCCCAAGATTAAAATAAGAATGGTTAGTAATGTTACAGATGGTGTCATTGTCACATACTGCACTATAATTTATTATTAAAGCTTTGTCTTTTAAAGAATATGTAACTGACACATTCAAATTACCCGGATATCCTTCTTCTCCGTCAGGGCTGACATAAGAAAAACGAACACCGTTATCAGTTTCTTCTGCATTCCAAACTTTCGCATCAAAGCCTTCTGTTCCGCCATGCAAATGATTTCCATTATCATTTATTGAAAGTACAAATTTTTCATCATTCAAAACAAATCTGCCGTTATCAATCCTGTTACAGCAACGCCCTACTGTTGCACCGAGATATTTTGAATTATTTTCATAATCACTCAGAGTGTCGTATCCCAACACAACATCTTTCATATTTCCGTTTTTATCCGGAACTTTCAAAGATACAAGAGTTGCACCATAAGAGGAAATCTCAGCTTCTATCTCCCCTTTTAATGAATAATTAAAAACCTCTACCCCATTTTTTGTTTTTCCAAAAGAATGCTTCATGATTTTAATCATAAATCAATAGTAACACAAAAATTTATGTATGATATAATTTTTTTACAAGGTACAATTGCGGATGAAGAAGAATTTAATACTTATCTTAATTTTAACTTTAGGACAGGTGTGTTTCGCGGCAGAATCCGTGCAGAAGCTAACCCTAGAGGCAGCCGTTGAAATGGCTGTTCAAAATAATATTGATTATACTGCCGAAAAACTTGATATCGACATCGCAAAAAATAACATAAAAGCCGCAAATCGTCTTCAAAACCCTGACTTCAATGTATTTTATAATTTGGGGAAGGCAGGTTCTGGTAATCCACAACAGATAGGTTTATCTGAAACAATTGAAATTGCAAAACGCGGTGCAAGAAAAAAACTTGCTAAATCAAATCTTGAATTAACTAAAGAAAATGTCAGCTACTATGAATTTGATTTAAAAATGGATGTCAGAGAAGCTTATGTAAACCTTGTAGCGGCAAAATCAATTCTCAACAGCCTTAAGCAGCAGCAGCAGCTTCTTGAAGAACTTGTCGCAATTGCTAAAAAAAGAGTTGCCGCAGGTGCAGCCCCTGAAATGGATGTCATTCAGGCTGAGATTGCACTTAATCAGATGATTACACAGGTGAACACGGCAAAAGTTAATGTAAAAAGTGCGTCCTTCGATTTTAACAAGGTTATTAACCCGAAAGACAAAACAGACATAATATTTGATTCAGCAGATGATTTATTCAATGACAAAAAAAATTTCACAGGTCTTTTAACTCCCGAACCTGAGAGCGAACTTCCGCAATTTGATACCATTGCAGAAAACACCCTTAAAAACAGATTTGACATAAGAATAGCAAAACAGCAAATCGATGTTGCGAAAAAAAATCTTACAGTGGTTGCAAGACAGAGAATTCCGGATTTAGCAGTTCTAGGCGGATACGGGTATCAATCGAAAGGGATGAGTGATGACGGAACATTCCAGAATGGTGCTTATGCGGGCGCAAGCCTTGTTAATATCCCGTTATTTTACAGCTACCGGCCAGAAATTAAAAATGCAAAACTTGAAGTCGAAAAAGCCGGATTGAATTACAATTCTACAAGAAATAAAGCATTAAAGGACTTAAATAATGCCTATGAGAAATTTTTAACGGCGAAGTTAAACCTGAATTACTACAACAACAAGCTCTTGAAAAGTTCAGAAGAAATGATTAAACTCTCAAAACGGAGTTACGAGGTTGGCAAATCAAATCTTACAACACTTATAGTAATGGAGCAGTCTTATAAATCCATAATAGTAGGGTATACTTATGCACTGGCAGAATATTATAACTGCTGGATTGATTTTTTACGTGAAGTCAACAGTGAGGAGCTAAAATTTAACGATGAAGCTGTTTGATGATTTAATCAAAATTTCAATAAAAAAGAAATTTATTTCCGCAACAATTGCACTTCTTGTTGTTTTAACAGGTGCTTACTGCCTAAAAAATCTTGATATTGAAGCTTATCCTGATTTCACAAGTCCTATGGTTCAGGTGATTACCCAAATGCCCGGCAAATCTGCCGAAGAAGTCGAACGCCTCGCAACAATTCCTCTTGAAAAAAATTTAAACGGGATTCCTAATGAAAAAAAACTCTATTCAAGTTCCCTCTTTGGCCTTTCGGTTATAAAAATTGTTTTCAAAGACGGGCTGCCCTCATCATTAATCCGTCAGCAGGTTCTGGAAAGAATTTATCAGACAGAACTTCCGGACGGAATAAAACCGGTACTCGGGCCAGACGCCTCTGCAATAGGTGAAATTTACAGATATACGCTTGAATCTGATTACTATAATTCAATGACACTTAAGGCGATTGAAGACTGGCAGATGGAAAAAGCCTTTAAACAGGTCGACGGAATTATAGAAGTAAACAGTTTCGGCGGCCCCATAAAAACTTATAAAGTAATCCTTAACCACGAAAAAGTCCGCTTTTATAATCTTGATGTAGGTGAAATTTTTGACGCCATAAAAGCCTCCAACTCCACCGGCGGCGGCCATTACATCTCAAACAACGATCAGGCTTATATCGTAAGAGGACTGGGACTTTACTCCGGGGTTGAAAGCATTGAAAACACCGTAATAACAACTATTAACGGCATACCTATCCGTGTAAAAGATGTCGGAGTTGTGACTATCGAGCCGGCAGTCAGAATAGGACAGGTCGGCAAAAATCTTAATAACGACGCCATTGAGGGTATTGTTCTTATGAGAAAAGGAGAAAATCCGACAAGAACAATTAAAAACCTTGAAAAAAAACTTCCGGAAATCAAAGCGCAGCTGCCTAAAGGCGTTCATCTTGTTCCGTTTTACCAGAGAAGCGAGTTGATAAACAATACAATGCACACAATTGCCCACAATGTAGTGTGCGGTATTATATTTGTTATAATTGTGCTTTTCGCGTTTATTCTGGATTTGAGAATAACTCTCATTGCCTCACTGGTTATTCCTCTGGCACTTGGTTTTGCATTTATGCTTTTCCGTCTGTTTAATATTCCAGCAAACCTTCTAAGCATGGGCGCGGTCGACTTCGGGATTCTGGTTGACGGGGCCGTAATATTAATGGAAAATATTTTCCGCTGTCTTTCAAGTTATAAGGGCAAACTTACACAGAATAGAAAAGAGGCTCTCATATATAAAGCAGTTAAGGAGGTCGGGAGCGTAATAATATTTTCAACAATAATCATCCTTTGCTGTTTCCTGCCTATATTTGCATTTGACGGAGTTGCAGGGAAACTTTTCCACCCGCTCGCATTTACCATGGGCTTTTCACTCATAGGAGCGGTGCTTGCGTCAATATTTCTTCTGCCTGCAATCTCGGCAATCTATATGCCTAATAAAAAAATTATTGAAAAAGATAACAAAGTACTTGATAAAATTACAGACTTTTATAAAAAATCACTGGACAGGGTATTCAAATTCCCTAAAAAATTTCTGGCCTCTGTTGCAGCATTATTTGTTCTTGCTTTAACACTGTTTTGTTTCACCGGTTCCGAATTTCTGCCAAACCTTGACGAAGGAAACATCTGGCTTCGGGTAACAGTTCTGCCTCGAAGTACAACAATAGCCCACTCAGTAGAAGTTGCGAGAAAAATACGGGAGGTGCTGCTTGAATATCCGGAAGTTAAAAATGTAATCTCACACGTAGGTTCTGCCGATGACGGAACAGACCCGAATCTTTTAAGTAATATCGAAAATATGGTTGATTTAAAACTTGCAAAAGATTGGCGGTGGAAATGGCATAAAAATAAACAAAAACTTATCTCTGATATGTCCGAAAAATTATCGGAAATTCCGGGTATTACAACATACTTTACGCAATATATTCAGGATAACGTTGAAGAAGCCGTGTCCGGTTCAAAAGGTCAGGTTGTTTTAAAAATTTACGGTTCAGACCTATACGAACTCCAAAAACTTCAGGATAAAGCAATCGCACTTCTCTCAAATGTAAGAGGCGTTGTGGATCTTTCTTATGATCAGATAATCGGCCAGCCTCAGTATCAAATAAAAATAGACCGCGTTAAAGCAGCACGCTACGGACTAAGAAGCGACGATATTCAGAAAGTTGTCGAAATTGCAATCGGAGGGAAAAATGCAACCCAGGTGTTGGAAAACGAAAAACGGTTTAATGTCTTTTTAAGACTTGAAGAACAGGACAGAAACGCCTACAGAAAAGTTCAGAATATTATCGTGAAAACTCCTGAAGGGATTTCAGTCCCACTAAGCAATGTAACTGAAATTACAGCAGATAACGGAGCAATGATAATAACAAGAAGCGAAAACTCGCGTGTGGCTATTGTAAGATTTAACATCCGCGGACGTGACCTCGGGTCGACAGTAAAAGATGCGCAGAAACTTTTAGATAAAAAACTTGAACTGCCTGATGAATATTACACAAAATGGGCAGGCCAGTCTGAAAGCCAGAAAAGTGCAAACACAAGACTTGCTATAATTCTTCCTGTAACGTTGGGGTTGATTGCATTAATTTTACACTTGAATTATAAAAACAAAAAAGATGTTTTGATAGCAATGTCTTCAATTATAGTAACGCTTTCCGGCTGTATTTTCGCGCTGTTTTTAACAGGAACATATTTTTCAATTTCAGCAGGGGTAGGCTTTAT
>DVIU01000240.1 GCA_018711035.1 Candidatus Scatousia excrementigallinarum | reverse complement strand
AGCGATACGTTTATCGGGAATATCAATCCGTTCCGGTACCGCGGGTACTATTATGACGTGGAAACGGGATTGTACTATCTGAAAACGAGATATTACGACCCCGAAACCGGAAGATTTATCACGATAGACGATATATCCTATCTTGCGCCGGACACCATCAATGGCCTGAATCTGTATGCCTATTGCGGGAATAATCCCGTGATGATGGTTGATCCAGATGGATGTGCGCCGAAATGGTGGCAATGGCTCCTTTTCGGAATAGGGGCAGCATTGGTTATTGCGTCCGTTGTTGTGCTTTCAGTAGCTACGGGTGGAGCTGCAACTGGATTAATAGGTGCAATAGCGGTTGGAGCAGCGAAAGGTGCATTAATAGGTGCTGCTGTGGGTTCAGTGGTTGGTATCGCAGGAGGTGCAATTTACGCTGGTGTAACTGGTGCTGATTTGGGACAAAGTATCTTATCTGGGTTTTTAATTGGATTTGGTATAGGAGCTATTGTTGGTGCTGTGATTGGTGGTATGGTAGGGGCTAATGGTTGGTATAATGCAAAAGCCTTGGAATTTACGAATGTGGGGTCAAAAGAGGTTGTGCTTGGGCGTAGTCCTACATATGTCGAGATTGCTAAAAGTAGAGGGGCAACTTATTTTCATACAACGGATGATGTTTGGAATGCAACTAGATCTTTAAAGGGTGTAGGAAATAGAGGGATGTGGAAAATAAACAAGGCATTTCTTAAACAGCAAATTAAATCTGGTGCGAATTTTATTTTAACGGCACAACCGAGCGGCTATTTTTATGCTAAGGAAGTAGCTTATGTAATAAAACATGCGGTATATATGTTTTTATAAGGAGATCGACTTTGAATAAGTTTGATGCAGCAAAAAAAATTTATTATGATTGTTTAGGGTCAAGGGAGACAATCGATAGAGAATACTATCATGAGTATAGAAAATATAATGTTCCATTTGAACTTGAGGAAGAATGGAAACAAGATATTTGTAATACATTGCTACATAGAATAGAGAATGAATCAGGTTTTTTTAGAATAGAAGCGATTGGAGCATATATTCAAATAATTGATTCTAATTCAGCAATAAATTTTTTGTTGGATATTTTAAAAAAAAGACTTGATACTTTTTCAGCTATTCTTGTGTTAGAGACTTTAAAAAATTATCTATCCCACGATAAAATATATCATCTACCTCTTGACGTAAAATTATTAATTAAGGAGACAATAAATAAGTACAAACTTTTATTAATTAAATCAGATATTGAAGTTGATGAGTTTTTTAAAAATTTATACTATATGAAAGATTATGATTTTTCAGATACTAATATTATCAAGCGTATAAATTTATTATGATGAATTATTTGACTAGTGTGTTAGAAATATTTTACAAAATATTTTGTTTAAAAATTTATATTCGATGAATTGTCGAACCAAGTGCAACACTTGATAGGATTTTTTGAAAATAATCAGCTGAGTTTAGAACTAAAAAAAGAGACCTAGCGTTGATAAACGCCAGGCCTCTTTTTTTAGGGCGTCGGAGTGATAAATATATTATTCTTATACCGCTTGACAGTAACGGGAATGTTGTGGTAAAATATAAATACGACGCGTGGGGGAATCATGCGGTATTGAACCCGGACGGAATCGAAAACGAGAACAGTACGTTCATCGGGAATGTCAATCCGTTCCGGTACCGCGGGTACTATTACGATACGGAAACGGGTCTGTACTATCTCAAATCTCGCTACTACGACCCCGAAACAGGCAGATTTATCACGATAGACGACGTTTCCTATCTCGCGCCGGACACCATCAACGGTCTGAATCTGTACGCTTATTGCGGGAATAATCCCGTGATGAACACGGATCCTAATGGGACGTTTATGTTATCAAGCTTTCTCTTAGGGCTAGGGATAGCTGCTGCGATTGGAGCGGGGGTAGGAGCAGTATCTTATGTTGCAAGTGAAGCTATTTCATTTGTAATTACAGGGGAATGGACTTGGTCTTGGGGGATGTTCGCAGGTTCGGTGCTTGGAGGCGCAATAGGAGGAGCGATATCATTTTTATTTCCTGGAATAGGATTAACAGGAGGTGCTTTTATTACAGGAGTTTTGTCAACATCTATAGGAATGGGGTTGGAAAATGCTTTTGGTGAAGCTAATCATTCTATTGGGAATATTATTTTTAACTCACTCTTAAATGGTGTTTTATCGGCCGGATTTGCTAAACTCACTTCATTAATAAAAATTCCGAAGTTTACTGGTAGAGGCAGTATTAGCCAAGTTGCGCGGCAGATGAACACTAAGTTTTATAGAGGAAGGAAAGTAGGTCATATTAAATTGAAAACTTTTATGAAGTTGGGTGCTTATGAATCTGCTTATAGCGTATTTACTACGATTGTTAGTGGACTTTTGGATGCTTTTGAATATTTTAGAAATATAGATAAATATGCAATTCCCGGCCAATTCCCGGGGATACAACCCGAGACGTTTCCTTATACTCCTCTTTATCCGTAATATTGAATAGGAAAATTGTATATGAAAAAAGTATATCCTGTTGCGCCCCTGCGAATTTTGTGGTTGGCGATCCTGATTCTTGTTTTAGCTTTTCCCTCTGCGATATGTTTTATTATATCTTTTATTGATAAGGAAGATTATATTTTGAAACGTATTTTGGGGATCATTGTCGGAATTATAAGCATTATAGAAATTTCTTTGGAGATTAGGAAGGGGGTTCTTTTTAAGGAAAAAGAATTATATGTTTATCCAGATAAAACAATAATTTTTTGCAAACTGCAACATGAAGTGAGAGTGGCTTATACAGAAATTGAAACGATATATTTAGTCGCGACAAACCATGATTCTAAAGATCAATCTCGATTTGGAATTTTTGTTACTATGCCATATCTTGTAATAGTTTGCAAAAACGAAGAGAAGCAAATGATTAATTTATATTATTATACAAAAAAGCAATCAGCAACAATTATAGATGAAATAAGGGAGCGAGCGAAAAGGCAAGGTAATTTTTTGGCAATATCAAACGGGAACGATATGATTTTTGAATTTATTAAAGCA
>DVIU01000239.1 GCA_018711035.1 Candidatus Scatousia excrementigallinarum | reverse complement strand
TAGCATGGGACGGTGAAAAGAAAACAAATTCTCTGTCGGTTCGCGGAAGCCAACGGGACAAAGAAAAATCGTTGCGTTAAGGGCGCGTAAAACGGCTTATAAGCAAAAAAAGCCGAGCAAGGAACATTTCCTTACTCGACTCTCAAAGTCTATAATGGGTGTTTTAAGCGACGATTTTGCGACCGTTGACTTACGCGAGGACTATGCTAACCTAAGCCTGCCGAAAGAGGCAAAATTCAAGAGGTAAACGGAACGGCAAAACCAATGAAAAGAAAGGATCGCACGGCGGAAAAGCGGCAGCCGATCCCCAAGCGGTTTAGCGGGGACGGCTCCGCTCCGCCGCGCCTTTCGGTTTGGTTTTCCGCGTTGTTCTTGTTGCCGTTTCGCGGCGTGTGCTTGGCTGCGGCGCGCGTCAGCGCGGCGCACTTGTCTATGACAAGCACACGCCACGGTGCCACCTATTAAGAACCTTACAAATTAACGGAATATAGTGTCCGGTGTAAAATAAGTCATCTTTTATTCCTATTTCTTTATCCCATAGTCATTAAATTTGCACTTCTCTACTCTTTTAGAAAAGTTACAGTAACTATAAATTATCGTACTTTTAGAGGGGTGTAAATGGAAAATTTTACTAATGAACGAGTCTTATTGCAAGATTTGATCGATTATGCACACAAGAATATTAACAATTATCTCGTAATTATCGTTGGCAACGTCGTGGGTATTACTCCACACGAAAACGATTTTCATGCCGACACATCGATAACGGACGAGTATTACACTTTATCTCAATTCAATCGCATCAGCTCTTGTCTGCAAAAGATCGGTTTCGATACTCTTTGCTATTTCGACGAAATGGATTTTATCCACGACGTTCTTACTCATAGAATAAGAAATAATTATCCTCAAAAATTCATAGTCCTGAACTTTGCACAAAAGGGTCTTGTCCGAGGAAGAAAGTCTCTTGTCCCCGCATTTTGCGAAATGAATAACATTTTACATACCAACAGCAACGCTTTCGCGTGTAGTTTTGCCCGTGAAAAATATTATTGGGGTCTTTGTCTAAGAGGGCTACAAAAAACTCCCGAAGGTTGGCTTTACGATAATATCGCAGACGATTGGGTCGCGGGAGAACCTCCGAAAGATATTAAAGTTATATCTAAGCTTTGCAATCAGTCTTCAAGCATAGGCCTGGAATCGCAAGACTCGGTTTTTATTTACGGAAACGACACAAAAGAAAAAATAATATCTCTTTCTCATAAATACGACCAGCCGGTTCTGGTACAGGAATGTATCTCAGGCAAAGAGGTAGAAGTTCCTGTATTTTTCGACGGTAAAACGGCTTTTTGCTTGCCTCCGTCCGGCATAAACATAAAAAACGATTGTGTGCTCGAAGACAAAATACTGACAAACGATCTGAGATGTCACGGAGGGTTTACGCTGTTTGATTTCGACGAGAAATTTCCGAATGAATCTCAAGAAATAAAAAAAAGAACGATTGAAATAGTGAAGCTATTAGATATGCAAGGGGTGTGTCGCGTGGATTACAGAATAGATGCATCTGGTGACGCGTACGTTATCGACATCAATTGCAATCCCCATCTTACGGAAACTTCCAGCGTATACAAAGGATTCAAATATCTGGGCATGGAAGACTATTCGAATACTCTTCTTGCCATACTCGGACTTACCGTTAAACGAGCGCAAATTTCTTGGGTGAAAATATGATAAACATAGTCCAAAGTATATTATCCACCTGTATAGAATTTTCCACTGCCGATAAAGCTACGATAATCAGCGGTGCGCTTCCTGCATTCGCAACGATATGCGGCTTTGTAATTACAGTGATCGTATGGAATAACAATGTAAAAACGCGTCGGGCAGACTATATAAGCGACCTTTTAGACAGACTCCACAACGATCCGTTAATTAAAGATACCGTATACCTTTTTCAATACGATGAAAATTGGTATGAAAAAGAATTTTACTTCAATCGCGATCTTGAATTGAAAGTCGACACTACGTTATCTTATCTTTCGTATATTTGTTATCTTAAAGAAAAAAAGATAATAAGAAAAAAGGAATTCAATCTTTTCAAGTCAATGATAAACCATGCTGCATCCAATAAAAGCACGCTGAGATATTTCTATAATCTTCGGCATTATAGCAAAGTTTATTCTAGCAAAGTAACTACAAAAGCTAAACACTCCTCAAAAAGAACAAATAAGAAATTTACGGAGTCTTTCACGTTCAAATATTTATTCGATTATATAAAAAAACACAAATACATCGATATGGAAAAGTTTTCGAAAGCCGATTTAACCGATGAGATTTATTATCAAATATTGAAGCGTACTTGAAACAAGACGTCAGTCGTCGTCCCAATTAGACAGAGGAGTGATCACGAACCCTTGTTCGAAAATGTTTAACGGCCTGTTTTTCGGCATTTTTGACTTAAAATTATTCAACCACTCTGATGCAGAATCGCAGTTGCAAGTACGCATGACTTCGCAGATCGCATTCAATTCTTTGTCTTTGAATGTTATATTGGGTTGATCCGGATCAATTTTTATGTTTTTCAGTTTGTCTATAAGGTAGTCTCTTTTGCTGTTATCGAGAATAAATTCCATTACGGCAGAATTGACGATGCTTCTGTATTCATACACGCCCTCTGCATCTGAAGTTCCGTGATTTACATTTGTTTCGATAAAATTCAATGCTTCTTTTACCTTGCCCGATATAGCAAGAAATACAGCATAATTACTTGCGACCAAGAAATTGTCGGCGTAATCGTTCATTTCAGACAAAAGCGAATACAGCTTCGTTGCGCATTGCTCGGCTGTTAGCTTTTGGCTGAAATATTCGTAAAGAATTTTATTGTTGTCGAAAATATATTGTCTTTTGAATTTTACGTCGCTATAAGCAAATTGTAATTTTTCGAAATCTTCTACGTCTTCTGTGGCTTTGTCCAGATTCATATTTTCAATATTGGAACAAAGAGAATTGCACAAAGCGTAAAAATAATCGGTAAAATTGCTTTGATTTTGTTTGAAATACTTTTTAGCAGCAGTAATATATCCGTTGGCGGACTGAAAATTATATACCATATTTGCTTTGCGAGACAAAACATACAGATTGTATTTTAGCTCGTCGCTTGGATATTTACCGACTTTGCCGTTTAATTCCCGATAAAGAGCATTATAGTCTTCAATAGCGGCATTATATTTGCCTTTATGAACAGAAGCGGATATTCTGCACATCAAAATCCTATATCTAAGATTACCATCGCAACTGTCGATGTCGATGGTATTCAAAATATTCAGAGCGTCTGTTCTTTCGTTCTCGTCAAGAGATTTCATCTTTGCTTGAGCGGTTATCAGTGCAGCTTCGGCGGCTATTATCGGATTCCTATCAGAGAGATACTTTTCAATGATCGACACCGCTTCGGAATATTTGAGTTTTATACAAAGATTGACCGCTTTCGCATAGTCTTCGACAAACATTTTTAGTTCCGTCGGAAGATCGTTAAGATCGACGCCGTTGTGCCTGAGTCTTATTTTTTGCAAAATATATTGCATTTTAGCGATTTTGCTATTTTCTATGTCCAGTTTCAGAGCGAATTTGCTTTTCGTATAATAATCGGACGGATATAAATACGAGAACATATCGATAAAACGTTTGTATATCTCATGCTGTCTATCGTAAGATTTGTTTATCGCGATTTTGCTGACAAGCTTTATCATTATTTCGACGTACTTGTCCTGAATTTTGATAATATTCAATTCCTTTGCACTATTAAGTTCCCTATCAAGTGCTCGCTGTTCTACTCCTATAAGATATTCTAATTCTCCCTGCGTCAGGTTCTTGTTTTCATTGCTTGCGTGAGAACAATATACGAGAATATCTTTCAATCTGAATATACTTAATTTTACGAAACATTTATTCAGAATGCGAGAAATCGAATCTCCTTCATCACAGGGATTTTCAAAAGAAATTACGTAGTTATTCAATTCTTGAATTATCGTCAGCAGATCGCTGAAGTTATTCATACAAATATTAAAAATAAAAGATATTTCGTCATCCGACAACTTTTCCAAAATTTTCGATTCGAGATTTAGCTGTCTCAAAATTTTTCTCTGTGAAACATCACTCTCGCTTATCAAACGCATATAAACCCGTTCGACATTTTGCATTGTTTCAGACGGATCGGTAAGATATACGACTTTCAGCCTGTCGCCGTCAACGTTTAAGGTTCGCAGTGCCAGTTTTAGGAAATTACTGATCCTTTCGGTGCAGGCTTCTTTTCTTATAGCTATAATTATCGGAGTTTCTTTCCCGAATAAAGGTATTGGACGAGACAATCTTTTCAGAGATTTGATCAATGACTTCTCTTTACTGAAATGATCGGAGTTTTTTAAGCTCAACCCAATCGAAAATCTTGAGCAGATCCCTAAACTGAAATTGGCAGAGATTTCTGCCGAATTTAAATAATTTCGGTAATCGAATAAAGCGTTGCAAATGATTTGTAACGAATCGTCCATTGGGATGCTTTCCACTGCCAATACATGATATTCTCCGCATAAAGATTTGACCGTGTACATACGGCCGCTTCCTTTAGGACCTACAAATTGAATCACATTTGATTTTTTCAAAGAGTCCTTCAAATTCTCTTTGACCGAAAATTGTACATCTATCGCCGACATAAAACTTCCCCTCTAAAAGTACGATAATTTATAGTTACTGTAACTATATAATATCAAAATATGCTAAAATTTGCAATAGAAAAATTTTTCAAGGAGTACATTATGATTAAAAATTTCATCACTTTTCTTAAATCTACCAAGAACTTGTCTGACTCTACCCTCCGAGCATATAATGCCGACCTGTCTCTTTTCCTGAAATTCGAAAAAAACTTAATTAAACCCGACATCTGTGCATATGTCGCTTATCTACAATCGATCAATCTGAAAGACTCCTCTATAAAACGCAAAATCGTGACTCTTCGAATGTTTTACGATTATCTCCTAAGCATTAGAATTATTAAACTATCCCCTTTTTCAAATCTAAAATTTAAATTCAAGCAAGAGCGTAAACTTCCCAAAACCCTATCGATCAGCGAAGTAAGGAGGTTGCTCGATTGTTTTATATGCGAGTCTGAAAATAAAACTGATTTTAGCCACAGACAATTTGTCAGAGATGGCGCTTTAATCGACCTGTTGATATCTACCGGTATCAGAGTTGCCGAAGCTGCCGCAATCAGGTTCGATGATATAATTACTTACGAACATGCAGTATTGATTCACGGTAAAGGCAGAAAGCAACGTATTATTTACATATCGTCTAACGAAACGTGGCAAAGACTTTTAACTCAATTCAAAATGCAGAAAAGATTGTCTTCAACATCCTTTTTATTTACGAATCGTAACGACAAACCTTTGACCTCGCACAGCATTGAAAAAATCTACAAAAAATATGCAAACATTGCAAAAATCAATCCCGTTTCCACACCGCATTATCTGCGTCATACCTTTGCAACCAATCTGCTGGCAAACGGTGCGGATCTGCGTTCTGTACAAGAACTTTTGGGGCACGCAAGCATTGCAACGACTCAGATATATACAGAAGTAAGTTCTCTACGCAAAAAACAAGTGTTGAGAAAATATAATTACCGAAACAAATTATAGCAAAAAAAATAATTGTGG
>DVIU01000238.1 GCA_018711035.1 Candidatus Scatousia excrementigallinarum | reverse complement strand
TTGTGAATGTGTTTAAAAAAATTATAGGTCAAAATGCTGAGAACTATTCGCTCAAAAATGATGCAAATCAATTAATCGGTGAAGTTAATATAAAAATTAATAAATATGCACCGGGTAGCTGGTCAACTTTTGAATATCCCGAAGATCCGAGTCATGTTTTTGTTGATGAACTTCGTAATTATTCTAAACCTGATACACCATATTTTAATAAAGAATTAGAATATATGAAAGATATTGGAACCAGATTAATGCAGATTGCTCAAAGACGCAGTGATGAAGCCATGTGCAACGGTAATATCAAATTGATATCTAAAAACGAGTCAAAAATGTATTATAAAAACGTAATTGGTATGATTGAAGAATTTCCGCCGGAACAAAACTCTTTTGGAATGCGTTTTTGTTTTAGAAATCCTAATGTAATGATATTACCGCCATATAGCAAAGAACCCTTATCAAGACTTCAGGGCGGATTATAAGACTTATGGCTTGATTAACATAACTTTATGTTTCATTGATAAGGCGGTTTGTTAAGTGTAGCATAATGGTGTGTATCTTTAATTTGGAGGGTTGGATATGAAAAATCTAATCAAAATATTACTCGCAGCATTTATTATGGTATTTAGTATAATGCCTTCTATGGCGTTTCAATTTCCGGATGTTGCAAAAGACCATTGGGCAGCATCACAAATTGATGAATTATCAGATAAAGGGGTTATCGTTGGCTATCCCGACGGCACTTTTAAGCCTGATGAAAATGTAACACGTGCGGAATTTGCCTCTATGGCAATTCGTGCACTCGGACAGGAGCATGCCTCGGTTGCACAACCTGTGAATTTTACAGATATAGACTCAGAATACTGGGCTTATGATTCAATTCAAAAGGCATTATATTTTGATTTGATTTCATGTCCTGAAAACGGCGGGTTGTTTCGACCTGATGACACTGTTACCCGGGAAGAATCCATGACAGTTGCAGTTAATGCATTAACTACAGAACAAATCAGTTTAGAAAAAGCGAGAGAAGTTCTTGCAAAATATGCTGATGCAAATACTCTGCCTGAGGCTTTTCTAATCCCGGCCGGTAAGTCAGAAATATTAAATATGATAGTTGTAATGCCTTCTGATAGTAAAAAAGCAAATCTTGAACCGTTAAGACCGGCAACAAGAGCGGAAGTCTCGGCTATACTTTATAATATGATGGAACAGGCAAAACTTAATCCGAATGCAAAACTTGCAGAAGCAATGAGAAAGAAAACCGGAGAAGGGTTTGTTGTTGAAAATGCAACTGTTCAGGGAAGCATAGGGATTATTCCGGAAGGTACTGTTGTTCCTGTTCAATTAACAAAGTATATCAGTTCTCAATCTTCTCAGGCAGGGGATTTGTATGTTGCAGTTGCTCCGCAAAACTATGTTACAAAGGATAAGTTTATTCTAGTTTACAAAGGTTCAACCTTAAAAGGTCAGCTGATTGATGTTAGAAGTGGCAAATGGTTTGTAAGAAACGGTGTGCTTATTCTTGACAATTCTCTTATAACTACTTCAAATGATCAGACTGCTGTTTTTCAAGGTGTTGGTGACATAAAAAAACACAGAAATTTGTTTATGAAAATTGTTAGAGCTGTATTGAAAGGTGAAAAACTTGAAGTAACTCCTGAAAATACAGTTAACTTGAAACTTCTAAAACCTGTTAAAATCGACCTTACAAACGGATGGATTTACGAATAAATAAAAAGACTCTCTTTTTAGAGAGTCTTTTTGTTTGCTAAACAGTTCTTCGTAATATAGTTGATAAAATATGCTAATAGAGTAATAATATAAAAATACAGATAATAAATAAACTCAGGATGGAGAAAGATTTGAAAATTTTTAACGGTATATTTAACGGCTTTACCCTTGCTGAAGTATTGATAACTCTTGGCATTATCGGAGTTGTTGCATCTATGACGCTGCCAACTATTAAGCAAAAACTGGATGAGCGTTCTAATATTTCCATGCTGAAAAAATTTTATACCGAATTTGCCAATGCAACTAATCTGATTATTGCAGACTACGGTCAGCCAGAAAACTGGGGATTAAAGGATAATGACGCAGCTTCTTCCCAGCAGGTAATGGATTTATATAAACAAAGATTGAATATGACAAGAATATGTGAAGAAGGGGATTCCAGTTGTTTTGCATTTCCGGTCTGTAAGTATAACGGTGTAACTAAGATTACTGATTCAGAGTACAGGTCGTGGCAGTTGAAGAGTTTTATTTTAAATAACGGTGTAACCGTATTCTTTGATGTTAATGACGGTTGGTTTTCTGTGTTTTTTGATGTAAATGGGAAAAAGAAGCCTAACAGATTGGGAAACGATGTATTTGCCTGGGCTGTTAATGGCAAAGGAAAAATCGTGAGCCACAGTGATGAGACTATATCCGGCAGCGGTGCAAATGAAAAAGAGTATGATTACGCATTTGAAATAATGGAAAACAGCTGGACAAAAAAATATTAAACATCTTTTGTTATAAAACCGGTTTGGATTATATTTTTACCGAATTTTTCTTCCAGTTTGTCAAAACATTTTGAAAGCTTATCTTTTTTTTCTTCTGCATTATTGTCGGCAAACAAAGAGAGCTGGGCCTCTGAATTATGAACAAAAGTATCAAGGATTACTCCTGTGCTTCTGTACAGTATGTTAGGATTGTAGAGTTCTTCAAGCATTTCAAAAATAATGTCCGAAATTTCCAGCTCAAAACTTGTCGCCTGATTCAAAACTCTCTTATCATAAAATACTTTGAAATCCTTTGTCCTGAGCATAATCCCTATACCGTGGCATTTTGCATTAATTTTTCGAAGTTTAACACATGCTCTGTGGATGTGGTAATTGAGAGAATTTTTAATGTATTCTTTATCAGACGTAAATTTTGCCATTGCGCTTGTTTTCTGGATTGATTTGGGCAGTTTGACCTCATCGGAAACAGCAGAAACCATTTCGCCCAGCAATTCGTGTTTCATTTCCAGTCCGCGTATTCCTATTTGTTTATTAAGCCAGATGTCTGACTGTTTAACCAGTTCGTACGCGGTCAGGATTCCGTTTTTGCGGAACATAGACGATAAATTTCTGCCGATTCCCCATATTTCGTCAATTCCAGTTTGTTCCAGAACAGGTATAATTTTCCTGGAGCCTATAAGGAATATACCGTCTTCATGCGTTTTGGCTTTATCTGAGGCGAGCTTGGCAAGAGACTTTGATGAACTTAAACCTATTGAAACAGGAATATCTACTTCATCTTTAATGGTTTGCCTTATCATTTGTGCTATTTCGAGATAATTTTTTTTGTAAAGTCTTTCAAGGCCTGTCAAATCAATAAAAGCTTCATCAATTGAATACACTTCTACTTTTGGCGAAAAACGTTTAAGTACAGCCATAACCTGATTTGAAATTTCTCCGTACAAGTCATGGCTTGCGTTAATATACGTTGCCTGTTTCATTTTGCCTGTTATTTGAAAGTAAGGCATTCCCATACGTATGCCGAGTGCTTTAGCTTCTTTTGAGCGTGAAATTACGCACTGTCCCCGTCCAGACATAACGCAGACAGGTTTCCCTTTGAGTTCGGGATTAACTTTTTGTTCGCAAGAAACAAAAAATGAGTCACAATCTACTAATGCTATAACGTGTTTCCTTGTCATAGCAATATTATCAATTATTTTTTGAATTTCATCCAATCTGTGAGACATTAATCAATTACGATTTCTTTTTCATTTTTATAAGTTACGTATCCTAAATTTGCCTTAGGCGGTTTTCGTAAATATTTTCTTTTTGTATAAATTACGCCGATTTTTGAAGAAGTTGGTGCCGATGAATGCTGTTTTGCAAGCTTTGCGCACTCTAATATTATTTTATCCGGCGGGTTTTCTCCTTTCAAAAGTACATGCGAGCCGGCGCAGTCTTTTGTGTGAAACCATATATCTTCATCTTTTGCAAGTTTTGAGATAATATAATCATTTTGACGGTTATTTTTTCCTATAAATACAGTAAAGCCCTCAATGTTAATTTTTTCAGGCTCTACAGCTTTGTGTTTATCGGGTTTAACTCCCTCTTGCGGCATGATTTCGGATTTAATCTCAAACAAATCTTTTACATTTGCAGCGCATTCTATTGAGTATAAAACCTGTTCGCAGTAACACAGATTTTCAGTCAGAATTTCGCGCATTTCGCCCAGTTTTTGTTTTGATGTTTTTCCTTTGTTGTATAGCTTATAGAACTTATTTGCATTTTCTTTAAGAGTTTTGGTATTGTCGAGTTCTATTGTTATATTTTTATTGTTCTCATAATCAAAGACTTCAATTGAAGGTGAAAAATCTTTATTGTTATAAAGATTAGCCATTACTAAATCCCCGAAAAGCCGGTATTTATCGGAATTTTCTTCTCTTATTAATTGTTCCTCCAGTTTTTTAAGAGACGATTTAAGTTTTTTTATTTTCTGGCAGGTAAAAGTTTTAAGATGGATTTTTAAAGTTTGATATTTATCTTTTTCCTGATAATGAGTAAAGTAATTATCAATCATTTCATTAACGGAGGATTGATATAGAGGCTTTGCCAGCAGTTTTCCGAAGAGTGAGAACTCTCTGTAATCTTCTGATATTGCCGGCGAAATACCATGCAAATTTACAAAATTTTTTATTTCTGAAAGTGTTGACGCTTTTATCTGATTTGCAAAAGATTTGGAAATCCAGTAAAAGTCCATTGTGTCAAAATCTATTTCCCCGTTATATGTCAGAATATCCGTTTTATGCTGCTTGGGCGGATACACATACGGGAGAGTCCCTGCCATTTCTCTTACACTGCTTTTTTCAGCACCTATATTGTGTGCACATCCGAGGATAATATTTGTATCGTAATTATACAGAATTACGTTTGAGTGTTTGCCCATTAATTCTATGGCAAGGCAAAGATAAATTTTTTCCGATAATTCGTTATAAGTTTCTATGTAAAATTCCAAAATTCTCTCGTATGGCGGTTGATTAATCTTAGAAATAACGGAATTTTCAAGATATTTCCTTAAAAGCATACAAAACATCGGCGGTTTTTTAGGAATTTCAATCATCCTGCGTTCTTCATTTTCTTTATTCATAAAACAGAGATGATGAAGCTGAGGATTGATGTTGATATAAAATTTTCTTGTCTCGCCTGCTTTTCTAATAGAAAACACAAACTCTCGCCTTGTCGGCTGCTGAATTTTTTGAATTCTGGCACCGGTCAGGAATTCAGAGTTTTCTTCTGTCCAGGCTTTTAGTGTTAAACTATCAAAGGTTATCATATAATTATGTTAGCACAGAATTGCCAAAACACGAGACCTGTGTTATAATCAAATTTGTATTAGAGACAGGAGTTTTTTATGGTTTTATGGCAGCTTTATGCAATAGTCGGTGTTGTATGTATAATTCTTGAAATGATTGTACCATCAATGTTTTTTTTGAATCTTGCAATTGCGGGATTTATTACTGCAGTCATATCTTTGTTTATTAATAATGCTGATATGCTCACAATTGATTTTATAATACTTTCACTGGTTTCCCTTTTTGTTTTAAGACCGCTTTTATTAAGAACGCTTAAATCTTCAAAAGACAAAGAAACCGGGATTAGCGGTGATTATATCGGTAAAATTGTAAAAGTAATTGAACCTGTTACAAAATATTCCGGTGCAATCACTATTTATGATGAACGCTGGGATGCACGCATTGAAGATGAAGGAGAAATTCCTGCCGGTTCAGAAGTTAGAATTATCAGAAACGAGAGTCTGGTTATGTACGTAGAAAGGGTGTAAGTTATGACAATTTTATTATGGATTTTACTTGTTGCGCTTATTGTTTATATCGCAAAAGGTATTTTAATTGTTCAACAACAGGAAGTTGTTATTATTGAAAGATTAGGTAAATATCAAAAAACGCTTGAGTCAGGGCTTAATTTTATAATCCCTGTTTTAGAAGCTCCGCGCGGAATGTCAAAACGCGTTACCCAGCGCGGGATTGACGGAACTGTTTATTCTTATTCGAAAGATGTTTCAAGAATAGATTTAAGAGAAACTGTCTTTGATTTTCCTCGTCAGAACGTAATTACTAAAGATAACGTTACTATTACTATTAATGCACTTTTGTACTATCAAATCGTTGATGCTAAAAAAGCAGTTTATGCTATTGCAAATCTTCCTGATGCAATTGAAAAACTTACGCAGACAACGTTAAGAAACCTTGTCGGGCAGCTTGATTTGGATGAAACTCTTGTTTCCCGTGATAAGATTAACCAGGAATTGAGAGCAATTCTGGATGAAGCTACAAATAAATGGGGTGTTAAAGTTAACCGTGTAGAACTTCAGGATATTATTCCGCCGGCTGATATTCAAAGTTCTATGGAAAAACAAATGAAAGCAGAAAGAGACAGACGTGCTGCTATTCTTGAGGCTGAAGGTTTGAAAAAATCCGCAATTTTAAAAGCCGAAGGGCAAAAAGAAGCAGCTATTAATCAGGCAGAAGGTGAAAAACAGGCAGCAATCCTTAGAGCGGAAGGTGTGGCTCAGGCGCGTGTAATTGAGGCTGATGCCGAAAAAGAAGCTATACAGAGAATTATTAATGCTTTAGCGGATAAAGGCCAGCCGGATAAGTATTTGATTGCTATGAAATATCTGGAAACTCTATCTGATATTACTGCCGGTGAAAATAATAAAGTTGTTTATATGCCATATGAAGCAACAGGTATTTTATCTTCTGTTGACGGTATAAAACAAATGTTTGATAAAAAATAGTTTTGTTTTTTACGGGGCGGGAACCCGCCCCGTTTTATAAGGATATGTGGATTAAGAAACCTGAATTTATTTTTATAATTTTTGCATTTATATTCGGATTGATAATGATGCTTGTTACTCCTCCTTATTTAGTGCCGGATGAAGCTGCGCATCTTATGAGGGCTTGTGAGGTTGCAGATGGAATTTTGTATAATAAAACTCCTGCACAAAACGTTGAATGCGATAAATATATTCAAAAAGGTATGAATTTTCAAAGACTGGAAGCAATGCATCAATGTACGGGATATTCTCCTGTTATGTATGCTTTCTCTGCTTTAGGACTTAAGGTAGGGTCATTTTTCGGCGGTAAAGTCATGTTTTATTTTGGAAGGTTTGCTAACCTGCTTGCCTGGATTATTTTGACCGCACTTGCTATTAGGATAACGCCGGTTTTTAAATTCCCGTTTCTTTTTGCGGCATTGATGCCAATGACTCTTTATGAGGGAATGTCATTATCAGCTGACGCTTTTAATAACGGTTTTGCATTTCTTTTCACTGCCTATATTTTTAAACTGATTTTTGAAAAGAAAGATGTATCGAAAAAGGATATTATTTTATTAAGCGTGATGACCTTAATAAGTGCCTTTACAAAAGGTGCAATATTCCCTGTCTTTCTTTTCTATTTCCTTCCAATGAAAAAATATAAAACAGTTTTTGCTACCTTAATGCTCATTGCAGCTTTTTCATTAATGTCATTATGGTCATCAATAAATATGACTTTTGTGAATCCCGATGTTAACATTGAGTTCAATAAATACTTGTTTATACATAAACCATGGCATTTTCTTTCTCTGTATGCAAAATCAATTGTAAACAGCGGCTATTATATGAGTTCATGTGTTGGAATTCTGGGCTGGTTGAATATACGATTAAAGCCTTTTTTCTATTTTCCTACTTTGCTGATTTTTATGTCGATGTTTGTTTTCCTGAGAGAAGAAAAAGTTACCAATAAAATGCGCGTCTGTGCTTTATTTGTTCTAACGGTATTTATCACATTGCTGCACGTATATTACTACCTGATTTGGACAATTCCTGATTCTGACAGAATTCATGGGATTCAAGGACGGTATTTTATTCCTGTTTTACCGTTTGTATTCTTGATACTTGCTCAAAGTAAAAAGTATTTTTCCGATAAAATCGTTGAGTTGTACAAAATATTTTTGATTTGCTATATCTTTTATATGCAAATATTTGCAAATGTCATTTTGTTTAAAACATTTTAACGTTGCGTGTATAATTTTTTTGTTTTTGGTAAAATATTAACAGACATTTACTAGAAAAGGAAGATAAAATGATAAAAACAAGAATGAAATCGCACAATTGCGGAGAGCTTAATTTGAACAACTTAAATGAAGAAGTTGTTTTATCAGGTTGGGCTTCTACAATACGTGACCTTGGCGGAATTTTATTTGTGGAATTGAGAGACAGAACAGGATTTTTCCAATTAGTTGCAAACCCGCAGATTAACCCTCAGGTACATAAAGTTTTTGAAAAATTAAGATCTGAATATGTAATTACCGTAAAAGGTAAAGTTACACGCAGACCGGAAGAAACATATAATGAAAGATATGCGACAGGACAGGTTGAAATGTACCCTGAATCAGTCGAAATACTTTCAGAAGCTAAAACTTTACCGTTCGTATTAGATGATGAAAACGTTTCTGAAGATGTACGTCTTAAATACAGATACTTAGACATCAGACGTGAAAGTATGCTTCATAACTTAACTTTACGTCATAAAATTTGTCAGGCAGCAAGACAATATTTAAATAACCAGGACTTTTTGGAAGTTGAAACTCCAATCCTTATTAAAACAACTCCGGAAGGTGCAAGAGATTATCTTGTTCCGTCAAGAGTTCAAGAAGGCAAATTCTATGCACTTCCGCAATCACCGCAAATTTTTAAGCAATTATTAATGGTCGGCGGAATTGAAAAATACTACCAGATAGCAAAATGCTTCCGTGATGAAGATTTACGCGCAGACAGACAACCTGAATTTACTCAAATTGACCTTGAAATGTCATTTGTAGAACAACAGGATGTTATTAAATGCGTTGAAGGGCTTATTGTTGAA
>DVIU01000237.1 GCA_018711035.1 Candidatus Scatousia excrementigallinarum | reverse complement strand
TGCGGAAGCTACGTAATAAACGGCGATAAGGAAATGACAGCAAGTTCGGATTATGCGAGATTGTGCTCGCTGCCAAGCGGAAGTTATTACCTGTTAATAAGCTCGGTGAAAGCGGGCGGAAAAGATAAATACAATGTAAAGCCTGAAAATATTTCCTTTACAATAACTAATAGTGATTGGGAGGGAAATGCATCATTTGAGAAACTTGTGAAGAACTGCAAAGAGGACGGATATTTTGAAGCAAACGGCAAGAAGTGGAGCTGTCCGTTTTATCCGACGCCGCTAACAAAAGCAGAATGTGAGGCACAAAAAAATAATTTAGGGATAAGCGGTTGCTATGAGGAACCCGACTACTGGGCAGGCGCAGTAAAACAGTGCGGCGGAGTCCAGAATATGCCTACTCAAGCAGATATTGCGAAAATAGTTAGTTCAATATACAAAGGTAATCCTAATATAGAAGAATACAAGGACTATAATTTGACTTATGAAAACGGAACTGCTTCAAGTTTAGGACTTCCCGAGCCGCCTTTCACATTATGGACAGGTGAAGAATATGTTGGACTTGCAGTTTATGAAGGTTTCTGGCCTACCGTAGTAAGATGGCTTACGAATGGCCGTACAACTCAAGTAATTCAAGCGGTATGTAAAAACGGTCTTTAGACCGTTTTTTTTTATTGTTGTGGTGTTCTTAACTGCTTAAACTGTTCTGAAATCTTTGCTATTGTCTGATTTGTTTTTTGATTATCACATCCGGCTTTTTTATGGTCATGCTTTTCACAGCAATAAGTATTCTTTGTTTCTGAATTTATCTCAGCAGGTTTATCATTTCTGCACATCCAGGCTTTTGTTTTGTCTGCTAAAGGTGTTGCAATGTACGGAACTATTACACGTTTACCGATGATAGTAGCAGCTACCAGTGATGTAATATTACTGAAAGCCTCAACCGCTTTATCGTGAATAACGTCCATTGCATCTGAAAATTCTTTGCCCGTCATAGCTTTATATTTATCCTGATTTTTCAGAATAGCATGATAACCTTTGGTAACACTTCTGTTGAAATATTTTCCGAAAAGCCCGTTAAACATTTTTGACTGCATAAGTTTATTTGAAATTGTCATGTGCATTAAAATCTGCATTGCAATCATTAATCCGCCGTTTGCAAGGTCTAATGCCGCAACGAATTTACGTTTGTCCTCAGGAATTTTTTCGTTGTTTAAACTTTGTTTAACATACATATAACAGCCGAGACCGTCTTTTAAGACTATGGACGTAATTGCTATACCGTTAATAAAGCCCATATTTTTATTACAGTACTCTTTTCTGACATATCCCATTCCAGGTGCTGTAGATAATTTGTTTAACGGTTTTATTAATGTATAGTCCACTGCTTTATTAGCTGCATTAGAAATTACATTAAAAACTTTTGCCATCGTTACACCTCCTCTTTCTTAGGAGCTTTTGCAACGAGTGCGGACGCTTCATTGTCATGCTTCTTATTCGAAAGGTTCGGGAACAGAGCATCCATAAATATCGGGTAAATCCAGTTCAATAAATAACAAGAAACAGGTAGAACTGCTAGTGATATTATTAAGCCTGTAAATTGTTTATATCCTTTAATACTATTTTCAACATCCGATTTATATTTTTCAATTACTTTTACTGCAAAAGATGATTTAATGCTGCAATCTTCAGTAATTTTATTATTTTTTATTACATCTTCCAGATTCTTTTGGATTTCTTTTATGGACATATCTGATGTCGATAGGTTTGATTTGAGATTAGTAAGTGTATCTATTGAAGTTTCAAGAGCAGTTTGGGCATTTTTTACACTGTCTTCAACATGTTTAGCTACTTCTTGTTCAGATAAAACATTTGCATAGGTATTAACGTGGTTGAGCATTTTTGTAACCTTATTTTTCATTTCATTCATTAAGGCTTTTTCACCCTGCTCATCCTGAGGTTTAATCTTTGCTCTTTGAAGAACCTCATCAACCATATTAATTAGTTCTGAATCAGCATTAGCAGATTTCAATGCTTTGATTTTGTTTGATAAATAATCTCTTGACTCAGGAAGTTTATTTATATCTTTTAAGTTTTTATCTATATCAGTTAGTACATCTCTGGCAAAATTGTTATGACTTCTTAAATATTCACTTCGGATTTCTCGTTTTTGACGTGTAGTACCGCAATTTTTAAGTTTTTTATTATCATCTTTAATCATTGATTCTATTGTTTCTATTAGTAGATTTTTATATGTAGAATCATCCATTTTCTTTATTCCGGATTTATATTGTTTAATGAAGATTGCATTTTTCTTGTTTAAATTTTCAAGCAATTCATTATATTGTTTATTTTGTTCAGCTTCTACGGCAATGTCAAGCTGTTCAGGACTTAGATGAGGATTGGTTTTCTTAAGTATTTTCATTATATAAGTATCGTCCTGGAAGTTTGTTTTATTATAAGGCTCAGGTAATTTTCCGACATTTGACATCCATTTGATGAGGTTATTAAACGGAGCAACCATGCTTACCTGAGTTGCGACAGCAAGAACGGCAGAAAGAGGCTGCCTCCATGCCGAATAAGTTCTTGTATCTTCATCGGTTTTTGATAACGGGTTATATTTAATAAAAATAGGGGCTATTAAGCCTGTACCGGCTGCATTAATTAAAATATTTTGAATCTCTCCCATGTTGTCAGCCAGTTTATTGGTTACCCTTATGGAGCGAGGCATGAGTTTTTGTATGTCTTTGACAAGATCCGCCTGAGGAATTCCGCCTGTAAAATTTTGGTTTCCCGAATCTGCATTAGGAGGCTGGAGGCCTTTTGTGACGCGCATTTTTGGTGCACTATTGTAATTTGTTAAGTTAATCTTTTCTACCTTCATAACACTATTTTTTTACTAAACCCTTCTACTTATATATAGGTTCAAACATAAGAAAAATTGCTATTCTGTTTGTTAATTATTAAGTTTTGTAAACTTAATTGCAGCCCAGTCACCTCTACTCTTAAAGTCAATCCTCGTAAGGCTTTCAGATAAATCGAAAAATACTTGAGTTTTAATGTGCGAGAAAACTAAAAATAATAAAGGTGTCTTTTGATACAACTCATCATTAGCTGCTATAGTCATCATAACATTAGAAGGATAAAATGCAACACTGTTAAGCATTATTACTAAAACACTCTGATTTTTTTTCAAATGTTTTACAACATCGTTGTAAATTTTAAATTTTAAATAAGGATTGCTATTTGACGCAAACTCATTTCTGTATAGCTCTTTACCCTCCTTAAATGCTTTTGCATAATCTCCCTGTGGTGACATGTATGATGGAAAGTTGCCTTTATCAATTGAAATAACATTATATTTTGAAAAGTCGATATATTTTTCAAATCTTGATTGCGGATAATATTCAAGAATAATAAAATCTCCTTCTTGCAGATTTGATTTATTAATTAAATCTGCAACAATGGCATGCCCCTGTGCTCTTCTTATTTTAGGTGCAGATAGCGGACTTGTTATAAGATATATTATTTGTAAGAGACAGAATAGTGTGATTAATGAATATCTTAACAGTTTATTGTTAATTCCAGATGCTCCGTATGCAGCAAGAAACAGCAGTGCCGGGTAAATTTCCATTGAGTATTTAGTTATAAATACAAGTTTTCCCATTAATGCGGCAATACTCATCACTGCAATTACAGAGATACAGATAAGAAGAAGTCCCGTATTTATTTTATTTTTTATAGCAGCCTTAATAATCCAGAATAAGGCGATTAATGCAGGTATCACGGCAAAAATAAAAAATTCCGGACTAGGGTTGTAAAAAAATTTTGACGGTGAATCTACAAGATTTGTAAGAACAGGTGAAAAATAATCTGTTATTAAAAATCCGAATTTTGCCGGACTAAACTGTCCCCACCATTGCGAAAAAGAATTAGCTGTAAATATTTTTATAATTAACGGACTCAAGATTGCCGCAATTAATGTTATTCCAATCCACAATCCGGAAATTTCTCTTTTATATTTTTTAAAAAGAAAAACACTTATCAGTAATAAAATAAAAAATACATATACAAAACCTATAGTATGAGTGATAAGTATTAAGAAACAGGATGTAACAAATCCTGAAAGATTTTTACTATTTGGCGTTTTGATAATTTTAAGTGTAAATAATAAAGAAATTGCGGAGAATAAGAATAAAATTGCGTACAGTCTGACTTCCTGTGAATAATATATAAGGAATGAACTCAATGCTGTAAATAAAGCTGCAACAATTCCTGTTCTTTTATTTATTTCGCGCCCTGCAAGATACATAACAGGAATAGATGCTGTTCCGGCAAGGACAGATGTCAGCCTCAGGGCTAAATCGCTCTGTCCGAATAATGTCATAAAAAATTTCAGATATAAATAATAAAAAGGCATGTGACACTGCCATTTAATATTCTCTATAAATCCGTTTGTTAAAGGTTGTGAAGCTATCATCCAGGAAATATATTCATCGTTCCACAGCCCTTCTGCCTTGTTAATAAATAATACCCTTAACAAGAGCCCGAAAATTGTTATTATCCAGATACACATGTATTCATCCCCGTTTGTAAATATTATATTTTAATTATATAATAAAAAAAATAGAAAGAGGATTCATATGAAACTTGTAATTCAGATTCCGTGCCTGAATGAAGAAAAGTCGCTTCCGGTTACGTTAAAAGATTTACCGGAACATATAGACGGGATTGATGAAATAGAAATTCTTGTTATAGATGACGGCTCAACTGACAAAACTGTTGAAACCGCAAGAAATTTAGGCGTTAAGGAAATATTGTCTCTCGGCACAAATAAGGGCCTTGCAAAAGCTTTTGTTGCAGGTATAAATAAGGCACTTGATATGGGGGCTGATATTATCGTTAATACGGATGCTGATAATCAATATGACGCCTCATATATTGCAGAACTTGTAAAACCGATACTGGAAAAGAAAGCTGATATTGTAATAGGTGCAAGACCGGTTTCTAAAATAAAGCATTTTTCTGTTTTAAAAAAATTTCTTCAAAAACTCGGTTCTTTTGTGATGCGTTTTGTAAGCAAAACTGATGTAAAAGATGCTCCGAGCGGATTTCGTGCATTTTCAAGGAATGCAGCTCTACAGTTAAATGTATTTGATAATTATACTTATACACTTGAAACTATTATTCAGGCTAAAGCCAAAGGGCTTGTAATAGAAAGTATTGAAGTCGGTGTTAATCCGGAACTCAGAAAATCCCGCTTGTTCACAAATATGTTTCATTATATAAGACGTTCGATATTTACTATGCTCAGGATGTTCATAATTTACAGGCCGTTTAGATTTTTTATTCTTTTTGGCAGCTTATTTCTTTTCAGCGGTTTAATCATTGGAGCCAGATTCCTATATTTTTATCTAAACGGAAACGGACAGGGGCATATTCAATCGCTGATACTGGCATCTATTCTGTTAATAACAGGAGTGCAGGTCGTTTTGATTGCTGTTCTTTCAGAATTGATTTCCATTAACAGAAAACTTATAGAAGATGTACAGAGAATGGTTAAATCGGCAGGGTTGAAAAAAAACTCGGACGTTATAAAATAATGATGTGATTTTAAATAATATGGTGATAATTAATGAATAAATTGATTTTAGCAACTAGAATACGCGACTTTTTCTTTTCTTCGCAATCGCTTAAAACTGCTGGTTTTGTGCTATTTACGGTTTTAATGACAGCAGTTATTGCTTCTCAGAATTTCTTTTTTCAAACAATTGTAGAAAACGGTATCAGCAAAAAAGATGTTGTTGCTCAAAAAACAATTACTGTGGTTGATGTAAAGCGCACAGAACAGCATAAAAAAGAAGTAGCACAAAAAGTTGAACCTATACTTGCTCCGGCAGAAGATGATTTTATTAAATCAAACCTTGATACACTTGAAAATTCTATTATTCAAATTCGGCGTAAAGATGTTACTGATGCCGTTAAACTGGAAGAACTGTCGTTGTTATTTGATATTTCAAATGAAAGCAGAAAGGATTTTGTAATAAATTTCTTTTTGAAATCGGATGATCAAGCTCTGCGTGAAGCGTTTGATAAAGCAAATCTAACTCTTACAAATATTCTGCAAAAAGGTATCAGCGAAAAAGACTTTGAATCCGTTAGTATTGACAGCATAATTAAAGAAAACCTTATTTCAAATGTTTCCAGAAGACAAATTTCTATAATTGATGCCCTGTTAAGTCAGGTAATTGTACCTAATCTGGTTATAGATGAATTTGCTACGGAGATTGCCCGTAAGAATGCTGAAAATGCAGTTAAACCTTATGAAATTACTTTTCAGAAAGGGGATAAAATCCTTTTTGAAGGCGAGCCTGTAACCCGTTTAAAACGCGACGCATTAAGACAGGCCGGTTATAATGTTTATGAATTAAACTGGCAGGGGCTTATTGCAATTTATATTCTGGTATTCATTGCGACACTTATATTTATAACTTATATGAAGTTCTTTGAAAAGCAATTTCTTGAACCTCGATATATGGCAATTTCGGCTACACTTGCACTTATTCTGGCAGGAATTTCTGTTGTAATGCCTACCGGATTTTCTCCGTATGTTCTGCCAATTCCTGCATTTGTGCTGCTTCTTGCTATTTTTACAAATCCGAGAGTTGCTTTTGTATCTGCAATTGTTTTGCTTACTGTGCTTACAGTAGGTGCACAGTATTCTGCTCAGATTATTGTTACATTCTCTCTTTTAAGTCTTGTTTCTATGATTACGATTTCTCAAATCAGATATTCAAGAAGATTTGACTTAATTAAGGCCGGATTTATTATTTCTCTTGCGGGTCTTCTTATTCTTATATCAATATATGTCCTTGAACGTTGTCTGATTGATGTTAACAACCTGTTAATATTCAGAAATTGTGTTTTTATTGCACTAAATGGAATTATAAGCTCGATGATAGCTCTTGGGACGCTGCCTTTGTTTGAAAGCATGTTTAAAATAAATACACCATACGGGCTTGCAGAACTGGCTGACCACAATCAGCCTCTGTTGAAACGGTTGCAGTTTGAGGCACCTGGAACTTACCATCACAGTCTTATGGTTTCTAACCTGTGTGAAGCTGCCGCCGAGGCTATCGGTGCTAACCCTATTTTAGCCAGAGTCGGGGCTTTTTATCATGATATCGGAAAACTCAAACGTCCGCTTTTCTTTGTAGAAAATCAGTCTTACTTCGGAATTGAAAATCCGCATACAAAATTAAATCCAAGATTAAGTAAAATGGTTATAACAGCTCACCCGAAAGACGGAATCGAGTTAGCAAAAGAATACGGGCTTCCGCCTGTAATTAATAACTTTATTCTACAGCACCATGGAGAAGGTCTTGCCAGCTATTTTTATAATCAGGCTGTAAAAGAAGAAGGTGCAGAAAATGTAAAAGAAGAACAATTCCGTTATACAGGGCCTAAGCCAAATATGAAAGAAACAGCTATTCTTATGATTGCTGATGCTGTGGAATCTGCCGTACGTTCTTTGAAAAATCCTACATCAGAAGAAATAGAAAAAATTATTGATAAAATTATTGTAGAGCGTCTGAATGACGGGCAGTTGACCGACAGCCCTCTTACGCTTCATGATATTAAAGTTATCGCGGCTACATTCAGCAGAATACTTAGAGGCATGCAGCATAACAGAATTAAATATCAGGAAAATATCGAAGAAGAATTGAAGAAAAATAAGATTAACCTTCCTTCTAAAATGCTTGATGAAGATTTGGAGAATAAAATAAAACAGCTTGAAGACAAAAATTCAAATGAGGGAAAAAATGAAAATTAATATTTTCAGCGAAAATATTTTTCCTGACTGGAATATAAATGAAAAAAGATTTATTCAAACTGCTAAA
>DVIU01000236.1 GCA_018711035.1 Candidatus Scatousia excrementigallinarum | reverse complement strand
CCAAGTGTAATCAGCACCTCAGCTAAAGTAAAAGCTTTTATATTCATTAAGTCTCCTTTCTTACCCATATATGGGTAATCGTATCCATATTATAAACTAAAATCCCATATATGGGTAGAGTTTTGTTAAGACAATCAGGATAATTTGTTACAATGAAAGAAAGAGAAAAAGCATACTGTAAATATGTTGGTCAGGCAATCAGAGCTATAAGAGAAGAAAAATCCGGCAAAAGCGGTTTGATGTTTGCATATGAAAATGATATTCCTAAATCAACAATGTCCCGTATTGAGCGCGGCGAAAACGAAGCTCAGCTTGTAACACTAAAAAAAATTGCGGAAGGATTTGGTTGGTCTATGTCTGAGCTGTTTTACAATATTGAAGAAAAATTGCCTAAAGATTTAAAAATTTTTGATGACGAGCATTATTAATTCTTATGTTATAATCAGACCATGGGTGAAAAAGAATTTTGTAGAAAAGTCGGCAGCATAATTAGAAAGTTAAGATGTGAAAAATGCAGTGATAGTCTTTGCGTCTTTGCTGAAAAGAATAATATTCCATCGTCGACTCTTTCAAGAATTGAGATTGGAGAGAATGAAGCTCAGCTTCATAATTTAAAGAAAATTGCAGACGGCCTTGGAATGTCTTTATCTGCATTATTTGCCTATATAGAGGCTTCTCTTGCAAAATAAAAGCCCCGTAAGCGAGGCTTGCAATAATTGTAGGTAGTGTAGTTATTTATATAATTCTTTTAGTGCTTTTCTGTCATCTATTGAAATGTTTATAATTTGATTTGAGTATGGTTTCATAATACTGTTTAATTTTTCAGAATGCGGCAAGCCCAGCGCGTGGCCGATTTCATGCAGCATCACTCTGTAATATTCATCATCTGTTAAAATTCTTTCGTACATATTTTTATTAGCAAGGTTAATTTCTGCCTTAGTAATAATTGTTTCCTGACCTTTTCTATGTAAATATCTGGTTTTGCAGACTCCGACTGCTTTACCGGGGAGTTGTTCTACAAAATCTGCCGTGATATCCGCATTATCCGGACTGTCTACAAACGTAAACGTGACAAATTTGTTTGTTGCTGACTGCCATCGTCCGAAAGCTTTTTTCATTATATATATCTTCGGATTCTTAGTGATGTAAACATTGAAATTGGTTTTCTCCCACCGTATATTAGCACAGGCACTAAGAGAACCTAGTAATATTACAAACAGTGTAAGTATTATTTTTTTCATTAAATACCCTCTACTCTACTACATTTCTGTTTTTATTAGAAGTGCATGTCAAATTTCGGAGGCATTCCGTTAATTTTTTCATCTTCCAGACGCATTGCAGAACCAAGGTTGAAACTTTCGGCAAAAGCTTTATTCATTTCATAGGTAATATCTCCGTTGAAGACTTTTTCATTTTCTTCAAGGAAATTAAATAAAGGTTCTACCGGAGATTTAACGATGTTTGTTAAAGTTCCTTCTGCAAGTTTTAATGTTCTTTCGCCTATTTCCGGAACCTTTACATTAAACCCGAATGGTTTGTAAGGTCTGTTAAATGAAGCACCTGTATCTGTCATTATTGATTACCCTTATTTCTAACTAAGAACATTTAGGGTATCGGCATTTTTATATGCTAAATTTAATATTTTGATAAAAGTTTTACAAATTGTAATATTCCTTCAATCTGGAAGTATCTATTATCACATCGCCTTCTGTTTTAAATGCCTGAGCTTGTTTAAATACATCAGAAGGGTCAATTTCTCCGTCCATGGAGGCTTCTATAATTTCAGCAAAATAGATATGCGGATTTTTAGGCGGAAATTTTCTTAAAAATTCTGACTGTTTTGTGTGCATTCGTTTATTGTTGTCTGCTTCACAGGCAAGAGCCCAGTTCCCCATATTGTTATTTCCTTTATCATGCGTTGGTTTTATATGTTCAATAGTTGCAACAGAGGGTCTTAGGAGAGAATAACCTATCGTATCAGAGTTTGAAAGTTTATGTTTTGTAATGAATGAATTTTTATTTGACGCAGAGTCCGGAAGCTTTTTGGCAATATCTGTTAATTTATAATATATATCTGTTTTTTCAAGCCCTTTGAGTTGTTTAAGAAGGTCTATCATAAATGCTTTGTTGCTGAATTGCATAACAATTGGTTTTTCCATAAGCATATTTTTAGATATTTTACAAATATATTTTACATCATCACGGTCTAACTTTTCGCCTATTAGCCTTATTTGATTAATTATATATAATTGTATATCTTTTTTAACAAGATTTTGGGCTGCAAGTCTGTCATAAGGGTTAAGTTTAGCAATTTTTTCTGCCAAATCTTTTGTTATCCCAAAATTTTCAGGGGTAAAATCAGGACTTTGCAGTGCCTGCTTCATATTTTGTATGAATGCATTGCGAAGCCCTTTACTATTCTGTGAACATAAAATTATTAGAGGTAGACAGTTATTATCAAGCTGAAGTTTTTTTCTTGAATTTGTTAGAGAATTGACTACCCTGCGGCACTTATCGTGATTTATTTTAGTTCCAAAAATTTTTTTTATAATTGCATCAGGTATTTCAATATTAGTGTTATCAAATGCAGGGTGGGCAATGCTTTCTGATAAAGAAATAAGCATACTCTTGTTATGGCTGTTTTCTAAAGTTTCAGTCATTTTCTTTATTTTATATTGGAAATCATCACTGTTGAAAGGTTCAATGTGAGGAATTTCCAATAATTTATAACGCTGTAATTCCATAAATTTCCGGAACGCAGGTTTGCGTTCTTCGGGCAATCCGGCGGCTGCACGGACAAATTCCATAAAGATAGGCTTTTGTGCTTCTCTTAATTTTTTTAATGAATCTTTATACATTAAGCGTATTACGCGTGACAAGTGCGTTTGCGGAGCTTGTTTAGAGTATTCTTCTATCATATCGAAAACTTCCTTGTTTCCGGGTTTTAAACAATCTCTGTATGGTTTTACTTCTCTAACAAAATCTTTAATCGGACTGCTGAATACTCCGCGGTTTTTCATATCAAAAAAGGTTTTTATACTAAGCATTGGATTACCGCAGTATGGACAATGTATGGTTCTTCGTCCTGCCAGCTCTCTAAATTTCCCTTTTGTTTTTATGTATTCTTTTTCGCATGTGCAAGTGTCAGTTTTGCAGAAAATATCTTCTTGCGGAATAAACAGTTTATTCCGTGAATAATCATACTGATTATTCACGTTTATTCCTTTGAAGCTGAATTGTGGTGTAAAATTTATTTTAAAAACCTGCATATAATATTAAATCTCCTGATAAAAAAAATTGACAGTTCGTAACGAAACGTAACTGTCAATTTGTAACTTAGCCCATTGGCGGCGGCTGAATATATAAAGGCTTTAATTTATGCCAATCTCCATCGCCGTCTTCTTGCACTGCCAGTTCTGCCAGAATCTCACCTAAACGGTAATCATTTTCCTGATACGAAACTCCGCCGAGGAGCGGCTTGAGCTTATTATCAGTGATAACGTTATAGTTTCCGTTTTGAACGAGTTTTTGAACTTCTTCAAGCTGGATTGCACCTTTAATTTCACCGTCAACATACAGGTAGGCAGAATTTTTCCTTGCATCAAGTGCAACTAAAGGGTTTGCAGATGCACATCGGGCAAGTATTTCAAGTGAAGACACTCCCTTAACCTTGCAATCCAATTGTTGTGCCATGACTCTTGCTACAGTTGTACACGCTCTGATTCCGGTAAAGCTTCCCGGCCCGATATTCGTTGCAATTAGATTAATATCTTGAGGTTTTATATTGTTTGCACCGAGTACCTTTTGAATAGTAGAAATCAAAAATGCAGAATGATACTTTCCGCCTTGATTTTCTATAATCTCGGAAGCAAGCACATTTTCATCTTCTTTTAAGACAACATACATTTTGTCCAGACAAGTATCAAATGCTAAAATTTTCATTTGTTTAATTCCTCTACGATTTTAATATTATCACAACCAAAGCCTTCAAAGGAATATTTTCTTGAATCATCATTTTCGTATGTTACATTAATTTTTATATGATTAAACGGGATTTCATCCTGAGAGAATTCTGCCCATTCTACAAAAGTAACTTTTTCACCTTCCGAATATTCCCGTAATTCGTCTAAAATTGTTTTTACCCCTTCTTTTTCCAGCCTATACAGGTCAAAGTGGTAAATAGGAATACTTCCGGTATGGTATTCATTAAGAATTACAAAACTGGGGCTTGTGACTTTTTCTTTTACTTCCAGAGCGTCTGCGACAAGTTTTACGAACGCTGTTTTGCCTGCTCCGATTTCGCCGTAAAGGCTTATGAAACATCCGTTTTTAATTAAGTTTGCGAATTTTTCAGCTAATTCTTTTGTATCATCAAGAGTTTGACATATCTTTTCGTACTTCATATTTTATCCCTTATATACTATTACCTGATTTCTTCCGTTTTCTTTTGCTTTATAAAGTGCTTTATCTGCATTTACAAGCAAATCAGAATTTTTGTCCGTGTCCTTAAACTTATAAACTCCAAGACTTATCGTAATTTTAATAGTTTTTGTATCATTATTAGTATTTACTTTACCGATATCTATAACTTTATTTTCAACGGCTTTTCTCAAACGCTGGGCAACCATAACCGCTTCATCTTCTTCCGTAAAAGGCAAAAGAATTGCAAATTCTTCTCCTCCGTATCGTGCAGCAACGTCATATTCACGGAGTTGAGAACGCATAATTCTGGCGGTGGTTTTTAATATAAAATCGCCCGCAGCGTGCCCGTAAGTATCATTTACGCGTTTGAAATAGTCGATATCAATCATTATGGCGCATAAAGGGGTGTGTTTACGTTTTGCACTGGCAATTTCCTGTTTTATACGTTCTTCCATCTGCCGCCTGTTATAGAAACCGGTTAAGGCATCAAGCGTGGCATGTTTTAAAATTTCCGCATATACGTTTGCCCTGTTTATAGTTGTGGAAGATTGGGCTGCAAGCTGCTGAAGATATTCAATTTCCTGTAAAATTAGTGCATCTTCTGTGCTTTTTGTTACAATACAGCCTATTAATGAATTTTCGTTTATAAGAGGGAAATATCCGATTTTTTTATCATCACTGAAATGAACTGTTTCATGTCCCGAGAGTCGGGTTAATGTGGTTATAATATTGGTGTCAAGACACGAAGAAGGCCAGGCCAGACGAAACTTGCCGTTTTCTTTCAAAAAAATGTATATCAGATGATTTGCAATCAGTTTATCAATTATTTCTCCTATAATCGGGATAATATAATTAAGTTCGTATTGGGTTTCAATGATTTTTGCAATATTTTTCATTGAATCATGAAATTCAACACTTTTTCTCATCTTTTCACTGAGTGTAAGGTTCTGGACTTTCAGCTTAATCATCATAGCTGCGATTTCAAAAAAATCTTTTTCATCTTCACCGAGGCATTGTTTGCCGTAATATTCCTGCAAAAGACTTGAAACATCCACAGGATTGTTACACTCTTCCAGTGATTTAGATAAATTTTTAAGCTTTTTAAGGATTTGCATCAGCCCTCTAATTTTTGTATTAATTCATCAGAAATATCAAAGTTTGCATAAACATTTTGAACATCGTCATGTTCTTCAATTTTGTCTAATAGCTTTAATATTTGTTCTGCTGTTTTTTCATCAGTTACCGCAACAGTATTTTGCGGAATTCTTGAAAGTTCTGCTGTTTCGCTTTTAAATCCTTCTTTTTCCAGTCCTTCAACGACAGACTGGAAGTTTTCAACGGTTGTAAGAACCTTATATTGGCCTTCTTCTTCAATAACATCGAGAGCATCAAGATTGATTGCTGCTTCAAAAAGTTTATCAAAATCGACATCTTCATCAAAGGTTATGACACCGCGCTGGTCAAACATCCAGCCTACACAGCCGGTTGCACCCAAACTTCCGTTGTATTTTGTAAAATAGCTTCTGATATCGCCTGCTGTTCTGTTTCTGTTATCGGTCATTGCTTCAATAACAACAGCGACACCGCCTGCTGCATAACCTTCATAGGTTAATTCTTCGTAATTTTCAGCACCGGATGCACCTGCGCCCTTTTCTATTGCACGTTTAATGTTGTCGTTCGGAAGTCCTGCTGCTTTGGCTTTTTCAATTGCCGTACGTAAACGGAAATTGCCGGCAGGATCAGGGCCGCCGAGTCTTGCGGAAACTATTAATTCTCTTGAATATTTTTGAAATACAACCGCACGTTGTGAATCTACTTTAGCTTTTTTATGTTTAATGGTTGACCATTTTGAGTGTCCTGACATATTTTTTAATCCTCTTATTATAACTTTATCTATATTTTTATTTTAACTACAAATATTATTTTCTGTCAAAAAATAAATAGCCCTGATGGATATCCGGTTTGGGAATGTAAAATTTTTCTTATCTTTTAAAATGGAAATAAGGGATTTTGCGCAATATTTCGGAAAGTAATACTTTGTCCGTAAGGCTTTTTCTGTCGCCGGACAAGAAAAAACATGGAGGATTTAATTATGCCGCAGACAGCTTATGTTAAAGGATCGCTTTACTTTGGCGGGTACACTATTCATTATGCTACGCTGATAGCAAATAATGAAAACGTACATCAGGCCTCATTAAGACTTATGAGAGATGCAACAACTCATTTTCGTCAGATACGGCCGAGTTTTCGTGCCGATAACGGAACTTACAGCAGTATACCCGGCGGAACTTTCGTAGTATAGCCTTAAAGAAGGAGATTGATTATGTTTAAAAAATGGACTTACAAACTATTAATAGAAAATACATTGGACAGGGATTTGGTACTGATAAATAACACCTGTCCGTATGGTAAACTTAAATGTGTTGATGAGACAATTCCTGCCAAAGGTGGAAGAGGTTCTGTTGAAGTAATTTCTCCTGCTGGTGCACCATATGGTTTGCAAATTTCTGTAACTTACGGTGATAAACATAATAAAAATGAAGCCTCTTACGGTACATTTACGGTTAATATTGATGTTCCGTTAATTGAAAATAACAAAAGCAGTTGTGAAACAACAGGGATTATTATGGTTGACGGCTTTAAAGAATTGCCAAAACGCGGGCATGATTTTCAGCAAAGTGTCACTATAACTTCTAAATTATAGGAGGAATGCAGATGATTGATTTCAATTATAAAGAAGTTGATAAAATTCGAATTGTAGCAGAGGATTTTGTACCCGACTCATTTATCCCGAATGTAAATATTTACAAACCGGAGATTATTATTGGAAGAACTGATTATCTTCAGATTCCAACGGGTCAGTGGGTACAAATCTTGGATGGGCTTGATAATTATACCAGAAAAAATTTTATTGAATCTTATTTTTCTGCTGCAATCTATGCCTTAAAGAGAAATTCCTCAAAAACTCTTGTTGCAAACCAGTCTTACAGAGAAAATATAGAATTGTCGCATTCATCTTCTTATAGAAATAGCAAAAATCAAAATTTCAGAATAGAGAATGTCCTCTCTGCAACTGGCAACGCCGAACTCGGTTCAATCAGCGAAACTTTATCTTTATCCTACGGTATTGATAAAATGGAAGAATATTTTTCCGAAAACAGAAAGACTACTATGGAAGAAGTCTATTATGACTCTACTCCTGATGAAAGAACAATTGTATTTTGGGATTTCACCAAAATTGTGGTGTTATACAGAACTGATACAAGAGGAAATACAAAACTTGTTGCGTATAATGACTTTTATGTTGAAACTTATCAGAAAGCTTATATCGCCACCTCTTGCTAGATTTAAAAAGGTCTCTTAAATAGAGACCTTTTTTTATAAAAATTCTCAGCCAAAAACTTCATTCAATTTTATTTTGTTTATTGCTTGACATATAAAAATATACGGATGTAATATTTGTCTATATTTCTGTTTTGAAATATTACTTGAATTTTGGCAGGAGGATGTATGCATTTTAAACAAGTACAATTAGTTATAAATTTTATCCGCAGAAAGATTGACTCGTTAATTTATATGGATAATGAAGATTTTGAATTAGCTGCCGTGAAGGATAAATTTAATGAAAATTGTGATTATGTACATGTCAAGAAAAATTCTTTTTATGACGCATATATGAACAATGATTCTCTGTTATGTCATAAATGGGAACAGTATATGCATATTTATAATAAGCATCTTCAGCCGTTTAAATCTGAAAATAAGCCTGTAAATATTCTTGAAATAGGTGTATTCAAAGGCGGTTCTCTTGAACTTTGGAACAGATATTTACCTGAAAATTCAAAAATAATAGGTATAGATATAAATCCGGATTGTAAAAATATAGAATTTCATAATAAGAATATTCAGGTTTTTACAGGTAGTGCTTCTGATAAAAATTTTATAGAAGAAAACTTTAAAAATCACTATTTTGACATAATTATAGATGACGGATCCCATATTTCATCTGATGTTATAACCGCTTTTGAAGCATTTTTTCCTAAACTAAATCCGGGTGGGCTTTATATTATTGAAGATCTTCACACTTCATACTGGTCTTCATATGGAGGAGATTTCTTATCTAAAAAATCCTCTATTGAATATTTAAAGAGGCTTATTGATTCTTTAAACTTTAAATATATCCAAAAGTTTAAGAAAAATCTTCCTCTTGATTATATTCGACAGTTAAGTACATTAAACAAGGAGCTTGCTTCAATTACATTTTATGATTCTGTATGTATTTTAGAAAAATATATGTGTAAAAAGAGTCGTGCATTTAAAAATTATTTAAGCGGAGAAGGTGCCGCTTATTCTGATTTGGGAATGTTGTGTAATAAAGATACAAAGTTTGAAAGGTTCTTCCGTTAAACATAAAATCTTATTACAAGTTTAATTATTAAATAAAAATTAATTTAAAATGACTTCATTAAAAAAAACGTTAAAATAAGTATATAGAAAATTTTTAAATGGAGTTGATTATATGGTTGATTTTAACAAATTTACTAATTATTCTCAGGAAATCTTATCAGCCTCAAGTGCTTTGATGAATGAATATAGAAATTCAGAGCTTCAACCTGAACATATTATGCTGGCTATGATTAAAGATAACGGGATTATAAAAGATTATCTTACTGAATTGAAACTTTTAAATCAAAATTTTATTAATAAAATTGTTTCGACTGTGAAATCTTTTCCGACAGTATCGGGCCCGGTTAATTCCCAGCAGCTTTTTCTTTCGGGAAAAACTTACGAGCTTCTGGATATTGCAAAACAGGAAGCAGAGAAGTTTAAAGATGAATATATAGGTATTGAGGCAATACTGCTTGCAATGACGCTATTAGAAAACAGTAATATCCAAAAAGTTTTGCACGAATCAGGCGTAAATTCAACTTCTGTGTTGAATGCAATGAAAAAAATAAGAGGTAATAAAAAAGTGGATAATAAAAATGCAGAAGAAAATATGAAAGCTCTTGAAAAGTATTCAACAGACTTAACAGAAAGAGCAAGAAAAGGGAAATTAGACCCTGTTATCGGCAGAGATGAAGAAGTCCGCCGTATTATTCAGGTTCTGAATAGACGTACCAAAAATAACCCTGTACTTATAGGCGAACCTGGCGTTGGTAAAACCGCTATTGTAGAGGGGCTTGCTCAGCGTATTGTCAGAGGTGACGTTCCGGAAAGCTTGAAAGATGTTAAATTAATTTCTCTTGATTTAGGTGCGCTTGTCGCAGGTGCCAAATTCAGAGGTGAATTTGAAGAACGTTTGAAAGTGGTCTTAAAAGAGGTCGAAGATTCTGACGGCTCCATTGTTATGTTTATTGATGAACTTCATACCGTTGTCGGTGCGGGTGCAACAGAAGGAGCAATGGATGCTGGAAATCTTTTAAAACCTATGCTGGCAAGAGGTGTTTTGAGAACAATAGGTGCAACAACAATCAATGAGTACAGAA
>DVIU01000235.1 GCA_018711035.1 Candidatus Scatousia excrementigallinarum | reverse complement strand
GATTTGTAAAAGGATTGTACCTGTTACGCCTTTTCTTCTTGCTGCTTCTTTATAATATTTAGCGAATTGTTTTTCACTTACCAGATAAGTAAATCTGATTTTTTGTTTTTCTGCCAAGTGAATAGCATATTCAGAAAGTTTTTTTCTTACAGCGCCGTGCTGACCTGAAGCAGTTTGTCTCATAGAAGAAGTTAGTTTTCTGTTAGACAAATCTTTAACTTTTTTATTTCTGAATAATTTATTACTTGGACCTGTATATCTTGCCATTTTTAAATTTCTCCTTTTAGTTGTGCGGGGCATCTATGGTTTGCTTTATTGGCATTCAGCAAGCCCCCGCGAATGTTACTTTATTTATTTCGCCGCAATTGAATTATTATCTACGCGGCAAATCTGAAAAATCCGTGATTAAACACGTCTTTTCTTAGGCGGGCGGCAGCCGTTGTGAGGAATTGGAGTTACGTCTTTAATTAACGTAATTTCCAAACCTGCTGCCTGAATTGCTCTGATAGCAGTTTCTCTACCTGAACCAGGGCCTTTGATATGAACTTCAACTTTTTTCATACCCTGGTCAATTGATTTTTTAGCTACCAATTCGGCTGCTGATTGCGCTGCGAACGGAGTACCTTTTCTGGCACCTTTAAAACCGCTGGCACCGGCTGTTGCCCATGCAATAGCATTACCTTGAGTATCGGTAGAAGTTACTATTGTATTGTTGAAGGTTGATTGAATATGTACAACACCTTGCAATACATTTTTCTTTTCTTTTTTCTTAGTTTTTTGTGGTCTTGCCATTTTTTTATCCTTTATCTTGTTTTTACTTTTAAAATTTTTATTTTTCGGATTTACTGCGAATTATTTAATCCGCCAGTCTTGGAGTTGTTCATGCTCCGTCCGTCCGCAAATCCGCTATTTCTTCTTAGCAACTGCGCCGTTTTTCTTACCGCGGCGTGTTCTTGCATTAGTCTTAGTTCTTTGACCTCTGCAAGGAAGATTGCGTTTATGTCTCATACCTCTGTATGAGCCGATTTCTTGAAGACGTTTTATGTGCATTGTAACTTCACGTCTCAAGTCACCTTCAATATGATAGTTTGCTAATTCGTTACGCAAACTTTTGATATCTTCTTCTGTTAAATCATCTGTTCTTAAATCAGGTGAAATACCTGTAGCAGCAAGGATTTTCTTGCTTCTTGTAGGGCCTATACCGTAGATATAGGTTAATGCTATTTCCATTCTTTTGTTACGATGTAAATCCACCCCTGCTAATCTTGCCATTGTTTAATTTTCTCCTTTTCTTGTTGTTAGATTTTTTTGTGTAAGAGGCTTAAATTCTTCCTCTCCACCTGCCGTTGAGTGCGCAGGTTCCACGGGTTAATTCATTTATCCGCCTGTGCAATCAAAGATTGCTTCGCTCCGTCCACTTACGTTTCCGTCGCAACGGCGGCATCGCTATGGTTCGCCGCCTGCCAGCCACACTCCCGTGTGTCTGCACCGCGGCTTCACACCGGCTACCGCATCTAACCCTGTCTTTGCTTGTGTTTAGGGTTTTCGCAAATTACAGCGATTCTTCCTTTTCTTTTAATAACCTTGCATTTATCGCACATAGGTTTTACTGATGATCTTACTTTCATTTTCTTTTCCTTTATATATAATTTGTACGTGAGATTTTGTTTTATATAAGCCCGAGGATTACTTAAGCCTGAAAGTTATTCTTCCTCTGCTTAAATCATAAGGGGTCATTTCGACTTTTACACGGTCGCCCGGCAAAATCCTTATGAAATTTTTTCTAATTTTTCCTGAGATGTGAGCCAGAATTTCATGGTCATTTTCCAATTTAACTCTGAACATTGCATTCGGCATGGATTCAAGAATCACACCTTCTATTTCAATAACGTCTTTTGACATAGATTCCTCTTTTTTCGGCTTGTCTGTCAATCGGTATGACAAAGCGACTTTTATAATTCGAGTGCATCCCGATTTTACATGTGCATAGTACACCCTTTTTAAGGGTATATAATTATCTTACTTGGAAAATATTTGATTGCAAGTAAATATAGGCTTTTTTAAGAAAAATTTTTATACTTACCTGTTGATTGTTTTTTTAATAACGGCACAGTATCAATATTTGCTTGCATGTTTAAAAATCTTTATTCAGGCAAGTTTTCGACTTTTTGTAAATTTTTCTTAATATTTTTAATTATTTCTATTTTTAATTAAACAAAATCGCATTTACCATGGATAATCATCGTTTATTTTCCATCCATCACGCATGATTTTTGCTGCACACTTGTAGCCGAAACTGTCCTTTGAGCAATCATCATTAATGACATCGATACCGTCATTGTACCCGTGTGGTAATATTCCTTTCCCGCTAACAAATAAAAAATAAAAAACATCACGTCCGAATTTATTAGGCTTTCCTCCTCCGTTAATATCTATTAATATTAAATTGGACGCGCCTTCTGTATAGGTATTATCATCTCCATTTGCACTTGAATCAAAACCTGCACTGGTAAAAACGCTCATAAAAGTTCCGTCAGAAAGAATAACCGATTCACGCCAATTTTTTAGAACAGCATGAATTATATCCCGCTTTCCGTTAGCTCTATACCAAGGTGTATTTGACTTATAACCGCACTGATTTTCATTATCACAAATATGTAAAATTTTTAAGTAGGGTTTGTAATATTTACTAAAATATTCTGTGGCCTTATTTGAATCAATATTCCAATAAACAGATTCACCATTATCAATCTCAGAAAACCTGAAGGCCTGATTTAATATTGACGAAACCTTTTGAAGCTTAGAGATTGTCACCTGTTTTTCATAACCGGCAATTACATTAGGTATTGTCAAAGACGCAACAACCCCGATTATGCCTAATGTTATAAGTACTTCTGCTAACGTAAACCCTTCTCCTGCGAGGGTTCTATGATGCCCCCCCCCCCGAAATAGGCTCTATAATTGAATTTTGCATATATACCTCCTTATCATTTATTATAACATAAAAAGGGCTCCCAGTCAAATAAGAAGACATAAGATATACAAATCTTTATCAGGTTGCAGAAGCATAGATATGAATTTTAAACTGTAATGTTAATTTTTTTTACAAATTGAGATTTTTCTGAAATCTCATTTAATTGCAATCCTTTATTTATATAGAAAAACTATAAGGAGAGCAATTATGGCTTACAGAGTAGACGGTATTGAATCGGAAGATGAGTTAAAAAAAGCTCAGGCAGCGGCTCAGGCTCAAGGGGCCAGCGTTCCGAATTATAATGAATGGCAGCAGATTTTAAAAGACTTAAACGAAGCAGGCGTTGAGTCTACAGGTTCTTATGCAGGTGATAAGGCAAAATTAAAAGAAATTGAAACCGCAGTGGAAAATTTTATAAAAGAAGCCCAAACTGAACAAATTGCGCAGGAAAGACAAAAAGAAACCCAACAGGTTAAAGAAACATCAGAATCGGACAAAGACCAGCAAATAAAAGCAACTGTAGCAAATGCGACAAGTTCAATGATTATGGCAGATTATATGAAATATTACCATCTTCTTTCGTAAAAAATTAAAAAAGCGGCGTCTGAGTGCCGCTTTTTTATAGCTGAACAATTAATCACCCAGGCAAATCGCCTGTAGGCCGCTCTTGTAGCGGCCGTAGTTGCGGTAGCCCGCGTAAGTAGGGTTGAAGTAGCGGCGGTATGCGTCGTACTCCGAGTACTCCTCACCCGACCACAAGACGAAGCTGGGCTCTGGAAGACCTAGGGAAGTGGCGGTTCCTGATTCGTAGGTTAAGTTGTTTGTTGTTCCGCTGCTGCTTATACTCGGGTTTCCTTTATAGATGGCTTGAGCTATTTTTGTTAAATCTGCACCCGTTGGCATGTTATTTACTCCACCGCACTGTTTCACGGCTCCTGCCCAATAATCTTGTTCATAATAACATTTTTTTATGCCTAAATCGTCTTTTTGTGCTTCGCACTCTGCTTTTGTTAACGGCGTTGGCGTAAATGCCGCGGTAAAACATTTGCCGTTATCCAGTTCGATTGCACAACTGCTTCCGAGACCGTTCGCGTTGAATAGCGCTACATCTTCGTTTTGTTTGTTTGGTTTCTTACTTCCGTTT
>DVIU01000234.1 GCA_018711035.1 Candidatus Scatousia excrementigallinarum | reverse complement strand
TGCGGAATTTTGAGCTGAAAAGTTATTGTCCGTTAAATTAAGCGGGGTAATTTTAGTCAAAATCTTTCTCCTACAAGCTTCTACATTTTTATGTCCGCTGCCATCCGGCATGGGACGCAACTACTATTATAAACCAACTAAAAAAATTTTTTGCCAGAATTTTAGTAAATTATTGTAAAATTTTATGTTATCATCAAAATATGATAGACACAGTAATTTTTGATTTGGATGGCACACTTCTAAATACACTGGAAGATTTAAAAGACAGCACTAATTATGCACTTAATAAATTTGGTTATCCTCAACGAACCCTTGAGGAAGTGAGAAAATTTGTCGGAAACGGAGTAAGAAAACTTATAGAAAGAGCGATTCCCGAAGGCTCCGGCGATCCTGAATGCGAAGAATGCCTTAAAACTTTTAAAGAACATTACGCAAAAAATATGTATAACAAAACCGCACCATATCAAGGAATTATTGATATGCTCCTACAGCTTAAAGAAAACGGTATTAAAACCGCAGTTGTTTCAAATAAATTCGACTTAGCAGTAAAGGAATTGTGTAAAAAATATTTTGGAGAACTTATTGAAATAGCAATCGGGGAATCTGAAAATGTCCGAAAAAAACCGGCACCTGACAGTGTATTAAAAGCAATAAAAGAATTAAATTCCAATATAAAAAACTGTATCTACTCCGGAGATTCTGATGTGGATGTGCAGACTGCCAAAAATACGGGAATAGAATGTATAGGAGTAACATGGGGTTTTCGCGACCGCAGCCTGCTGGAAAAAGAAGGTGCACAATATATTATAGACACGCCCGATGAATTTATTAAAATAATTAATAAAATAAACTCTTGTAATTAAATTTTTTGGGATTAAAATTATATATATAAACGCTACGCTTGATAAACTCAGACAAGAGCTATAGTATACGAAGCGTACGCCATCACAATTGAATATTTTTAATTTATCGGAATGTAGCGCAGCTTGACTCTGCCGAAAAAAACGATTAAGTATCGTTTTTTGAGAGGGAAGCACCGTAGGTGCGCTACAGAATAAAGTTTAAGAAATCGGAATGTAGCGCAGCTTGGTAGCGCACCGTGTTCGGGTCGCGGGGGTCGCAGGTTCAAATCCTGTCATTCCGATTTTTTGCATCCTACCATAATGTAGGCAATCCCGTAGTTTTTTCCCTTATTTTATATATTACAGCAAATATTCTTTTGAAAAATTTTTTGTTTTTGGTCGGTGCAGAAGAAGTCACTCCATACGTTGCGAGGTATTCTTCAACAGCATTTCTTTTTGCACCGGTTTTCGGATACATATTTTTATAAGCTTTTTGAAAATCCAAAACTTTATCAGGAATTGTTTTGCTTAATTTCCCTATTAACATTGGAGTCATATTTGCTTTTAAGGCATCTTCAGTACTCATTTCCCCTGACTTTAGCCGTTTAACAACTATTTCTATGTTTGAATTAAGTTCATCTATAAGCGCACGCTTAGCAACTCCGGGAGCCTTTTTACCTTCATCATAAAACATTGATAGAGATTTTAATGTTCGTTCATCTTTATTACGCGCATATCTTACGACATCTGAGGCATATTTTCTAATTAAGGAAACATCAGTTTTAAGCATAATTTTACTCCTTTTTAACACACAAATATAATAAATAGAGTAAAAATTTATATTGCCCCAAAAATAAATAATTATTACAAATTATTTACAATAAGCTGTTTTAGTTCATCAATTTTTTTATGACTGTTGCTTTCAAAATAAATTCTTAGCAACGGTTCTGTACCGCTTGGTCTGACAAGAATCCAGCTTGAATCATCATCCAGATACAATTTTACACCGTCTTTAGTATCCGTACGTTTTATCTGCCATTTTCCTACAGAAGTAAATAATTTTATTTTCTCTAGTACCGGTTTTACCTCATCCTGATTGTCAAGCTTTAAATCAACCCTGTCATTATAAAAATGTTCTCCAACAAGTGAATATAATTTCTTTTGAAGATTGCAAAGAGTTGAATTATAATAAGCCATTGCTTCCAGTACTAAAAGGTTAGCAAGTAGCCCGTCTTTTTCCGGAATATGCCCCTGAATACTTAACCCTCCGCTTTCTTCGCCGGCAATTATCGGATTATATTTTCTCATTGCTTCGCCTACATGCTTAAATCCGACAGGAGTTTCAATAACCGATACTCCGTTTTTCTCTGCAATCTTATCCAGCATAAGACTTGCACCTACGGTTTTAACAAGACAACCGTTATAGTTTTTATTTTCTTTTAAATGCATTAGTAAGATTGCGATAATTTCATTAGGGGAAACATAATCCCCGTTTTCGTTTATAACCCCGAACCGGTCGCCGTCGCCGTCGTTTGCCACACCAACAGCGCAATCAGATTTTTTTATTAAATCAATAAGCTCAGTCATATATTTAGGTTTAGGTTCAGGCATTCCTCCGCCGAAATTAACATCGTGGTGCATATGCAAAGACTTAAACGGTATTTTCACGTAATCTGTTAAAAGTTCGGAAAAATATTCAATCGAAGCTGAATACAAACCATCAAAAATAACATTTTCTTTCCCGTTTAAAACAAATTCACGTATTTTAGCAAAATTTATTAACTTTTCAAGATGTTGGTAATAACACTTTCTAAAATCTGTTTTTAGGATTTTTCCATCGGCAAACTTCTCAACAGAAGTACCTATGAAAGATACAATTTTATCAGTAATATCACCTGTAGCCGGCCCGGCATAATCCGGAATAAATTTTATTCCAAGATACTCAGGCGGGTTATGAGATGCCGTAAACATAAGCGCACAGGCATTTAATTCTTTTGCGTTAAATGCAAGAACAGGGGTAGGAATTATTTTTTTGCTGTACAATACCTCAAACCCCATACCGGCAAGCAATTCTGCACATTGCATTGAAAAAGTATCCGCCATATTTCTCGGGTCATAACCAATTAGAATCTTCTTTGATGCACCAAAAGTTTCAAAAACATATTTACCTATTGCATTAGTAACAAGCTCAACATTCTCTGCATTAAAATCTTTACCTACAACAGCCCGCCAGCCGTCAGTACCAAATTTTATATTTGACATACTCATAATTCCTTCCAACAACAAGAATAGTAAAAAAAAAGTTACAAGTAAAGAAAAAGTATTGCATAAGCAATTTTTACATTATATTATCGAATAAAGTAAAGGGGTGTGTATGATTAAGAAATTATTATCATTATTAATGCTGTTTTCATTTCTTATGATTAATTCAACAGCTTTTTCTGCCGAAAGCCTGCCTTATGTTAATACAAAGGTAAAAAACCTTAAAAATGTAAAAGCTGACGATAACGGAAAAGTAAAACGAAAAGATAAATATAAATACAAGACAGTTTTAAAATATTATATTCCTTATGAAATACAGATTACTAATAACAATACAAAACCTGTCCTGTTAAGTACAGATACGGATATTGATTTAATACTGGAAGATGATACCGAAATAAAATCACAGTCTCGCCGTGAAATTTATAAAAGAACAAGAAAACGTGATATGGGAAGATATTACGGCATAGCTCTCCCCGGTGCAATTATTGCAGGAGGAATTACAGGTATAACATTTTTTATAGGCGCCCCTCTGGGAGCTCTTATTGCAGTCGGAACTTTTGAGCCGACCAATAAAGCAGTAAGAGGAAATGTTGATATTTCTCAAGAAATGTATAATACAGGAGATCTGCCAATAAGACTTGAACCGAAAAAAACATATCCAATACATTTTTATATTCCTAAAAAAGAAAATGTGAAAGCAATCAGAATTAATAATATGACTATCGAGAACGGCAAAAAAATTTATGAACTTGTAATAAATATCCCGAATGAAATTGGAGATGAATTATGAATAAATTACTAAATATATTAACTATCGGTTTAATAGGAATTTCAACCTGCGGCTGTAACCAGTATTTTACATCGGAAGTAACCTCCGGAGTTCCGGATAAAGATATTTATTACGGTGCTTATAACAGACGCGATATGACATGGGCTGATGTGGTTATTTATCAGAAAGGCAGCAACAAACGCTGCGAAGGAGTTGTGCATTTAAATGCGCCTACAAGAAGTATTACAATGAAAAATGACAGAACCGACGCAGTTATGAAAATGGCCTGCACTGACGGTACTCTTATGAATATTAAATGGCAGTTAAGAAAAGGGTCATTTGCTGACGGATACGGAACGGGCATTGACCAGTTCAACAACACCTACAATTTTAAAACTGTTTCGAAAGGCGAATTTAAAAAGATTACAGATAATAAGGTAAAAATACCTAATAAGGAATTTCTTTTAAAATATTAAGAATAAAGCAATATACTTTTAAAATGCACTTCTCTTACAACATTTAAAATCTTGTTGATAAAATTCTTATAAGATTCTCTGTCAGCTTCTCCGGAAAGAATAATATCTGCATTGACTACTGTCGGATGAATATATATTTTAGCTTTATCAGAAGCATTTTTATAAACTTCATCCCCTGAAGCACCAAGATTTCTTTCTTTTGCCCGTTTATAAAATCTCTCTTTTTGGACATCAGCAGAAACATCTACATATATTTTAAAATCAAATGCATCAACGACTTTTTCGGTTAAAGTGAACAACCCTTCAGATATAATTATTTTTGACGGAACTGCCAGTGTAACATTATCATTTCTTATTGCTGTCCCCGACATATCATATTTTGGAAGATAAACATTTTTCCCATCAAGGAGTTCTTTTATATGCTCTTTCATTAAAGAAAGTTCAAGAGCTTCAGGAATATCAAGGTCGTAATGTTTGGCAAACTCGGCAAAACTTCCTGCGGCCTTAACCATCTCCGAACGGTCATAGTAATAATCATCGGTATTAATTCTTGTAATCAGGTTTTTTATACAATATTCCTGTGCAAATGCGTCCAGAGTATTTATTATATCATAAGCAATTGTAGATTTTCCGCTTGCGGTTTCTCCTGCTATTCCTATAGAACACGAGCGGGTTTTACATCCGGACAGGAATAGAGCCATTCTATGAATTACTCTTTGTGATACCTTACAAAATATTGAATCGGGAGAATCCATTTCTTCTTTAAATATATTAGTCAATCTTTTTTCAATATACTGAATAAGATTATTTTCGTCATTTCCCAAACATTTGAAAGACGTTTTTTGTCTTGTTGTAAAGGTGTTGGTTATAGTATTTTGCAATTTATAAATCCTTATTGATTGCTAAACTGATTTCCAGCTTTACTCCAATAAACCACAAACAAGATTAAAATTGTCAAAAAATTTACAAAATTTATAAAATTCTTTACACCTTGTAAAAAAACGCAAATTTTATTTTTATCGGTTTTTAAAATATAAAAGTAACGGAGTTATATGAATATAAACGCATTAACTTATAAACCTTTAACAACAAACACATATAAAATGAAGTCTTCTCTGTCAATAAAAAAACTGTACAAATTTTTTGAAATGTACGGCAGGGGAAGAAATGAAAAAGCTCTGCATTTAAGAACCTTTCAAGATTCTTTATCAGCAGTAACGCGCGGCTGCGGATTAAGAGTAATGGAAGATGCAGAAGGGAATCTTCTTGCCGGATATACTTATAAAATGAGAAAAAACAAACTTGAAGAAAAAAGTATGTACATTGACGGCCTTGCAAGAAATCTGTCTGAAGATAAAAAAGAAATTACAAAAGGAATAATGACTTCTGTTTATGAAGATATAAAGCAACTTGCACAAAAGAAAAAAGCCAGAGAAATTACTCTTTTTGTATATGCCGGCGAAAGAGGCTTAAAAAAGAATTATCAACGACTTGGATTTTATGAAGACCCGAAGTGTAACATCAATAAAGTATATTTAATGCGAGTACGCACAAAAGATTTTATAAATAATTTGTATTTCAAGTGTCGAAAATATAAAGAAGCCTTAAATATTAAAAGTATTATTCAGCAGTTAACAAAATAAAAACAGCCTTCTTCAGAAGGCTGTTTTTATTTGCCGAAGGCCGGAGTCGAACCGGCACGTGGGGTGAACCACACCAGATTTTGAGTCTGGCACGTCTACCAATTTCATCACTTCGGCATATTTTGAAGTGCATGAAGTTTCATCCGTAAGTTTATAGTATCAAAAACAAAATAAAATTCAAGAGTTTATTCAAATCTTTCCTTTAATAAAAATATTCTTATTAATTAAAATACAGGATATTTTTTTAACTAAAGTCAGGATTTAAAATTTATTTACAATCAAAAGAGGGTTTATGAAAAAAATATTACTATTAATTGCAATACTAATAACACCGGCAGCGGCAAATGCAGATGCACTTACAGGAGGAGTTTCAACAGTAGGACTCGGTAACAAAGTTGTTGATGCTAACACGAATGCTCCTATTGCAGGTGCGCAAATCAGTCTGCCAAAACAAAATTATTCAACGAAGTCTGACCGGAACGGGAACTTTAATCTTGATGCAAATTTTAGCGGAAATACTATTATGTCAGTTGAGAAAGACGGCTACAAGCCTTTTTCATTAACTATCGACGAACATATTGCAGCTAAGCCTATGATACTCGGAATACAAAAAAGTAACGGTAAAGAAGTAGTAATAGAATCTGCTATGCTGCACCTGGGAGATGACAATTATTCCGCAGGCTCTGCTAATTCAGATCAATTTAAACTAAAAGCCATAGGCCCTTTCTATACAAAAACATTTAGAATGAGTGCAAATACCCTTTCCTTAACTAACTTTCTTGTAATAGGCTCAATAATAGGTATTGATACCGCAATGGCACGATCAATGGGACAAAATTCGATAAGAAATTCTTTTGCAAGCCCGCCTGAAGTTTATTTTAACGGAACTAAAATTGCAGAAATCCAGCTTAATGGAGATAATCAAAAAATTAAGCTTCCGAACAGCCTTATCCGCGCCGATAACATAAACGAAGTTACGATTCAGACAGGCAAAAACCTTACACAGCACGCTTACGTCGATTATGATGATATTGAACTGATGAATCTGTCGATTCAGAGTGAATAGGCCGTAAGTATACATTTATTAACATTTCTAGCCATTTTCACATCTTTTTTATAAAATATTTAAATAAGGGAGTGTGAAAAATGGAAATAATTTTAGATGTCTTATATATATTTGCAGCGGCTTATACACTGTACTTTCTGGCTCTTTCCGTCAGAAATCTCAATGATAAGCCGTTTACGAGAGAAAAACGTTATTCTCAATATGAAGAAAAAGATAACATTTCCGTTGTAATTTATGCTCATAATAACAAAAAAACGCTTGCTAATTTAATACGCGAAATAAAATCTCAGGATTATCCTATAAATAATTTTAAAGTATTTGCGATTCTTGATAATTGTACAGACGGGTCACAGGAATTATTTGCGGGAGATAATTTTATTCATGTTATAGACGTAAAAGGTGTGGGAACTATTGGTAAAGATCAGGCCATATCGATTTTGCTTGAGCAGCTTTCGCATGATGAATTAATTGATTCTTATGTATTTATTGATGCGGACAGAAGTATTTCTTCAGACTTCCTTTCAACAGTAAATGCAGCACTAACTAATGCACATGTGATTAGCGGTGAAACTATTATTGACTTAAGAAATCTCGGCCCGATTGATAAAATTAAGGCTGCTTACCAGAAATATCACATGAATTTTATGAGAAAAGCGCGTTCTCTGTTCGGCCTGGCAGCACAGGCTGATTCCGGCGTATTTATTATAAAACAGGATATTGTTAAACAACTCGGAGAAGTTGACTTTAAAGACATCGACAGCGAGTTAAAATACAGTCTTCTTCTATCAAAAACAAGATTTAAATGTACTTATAATCCGAATATTCAAACAATTGTTGATACAACAAATTATATGTTCAGAAAACCACGTCTTTCTAAAAGATTAGCCCTTTTTAAAAATTGTATTCCAGAATTGTTCAAAAAGAATTTTGTATTTACGGAACATGCACTATCTTTAATCTATCCTAATATATGGCTTCTAATGATAATATATGCTGTTGTACTAAAACATTCGCTTTATTACCATTTTATGGTAGATTTCAAAGTTGTTCTATTGACATTCATAATACTCCTTGTAGGTTTCAGTCTGAGCTTAATTAACGCAAAACTTACATTTAAAGAAATAGGTTATCTTTGCCTTTATCCTCTGTATTCTCTATGCCATTTGATTAATAACTTCCCTCTTGTAAGGATGGCAAAAAACAAAATTAAAGGCGTAGAAGATTTACCTAAAGACACCGAAAAAATGGTCGTGGATGTTGTTGTTACGGCCGGAAGCAAGGATTTAAACTGCAAGCTCGAATTTATTTCAGAAAAAGGCCTGTGCAAAATAAGGTTTATTTTTAAAAATAAAAAATTCACAACCTCAAGCCACATAAGAATGATAGATGCTTTACAGGAATTAAAAATGAAACTGGATGATTACGGATTTATCCTAAGGATTTGCAACTGCTGTTCATACTATAAGCCGTGTATTGACGGTTCGACAAATATGCTGAAAGGCTTCTGCATGAGTGATTATCCTGCCCCTTCATTAGGAGAACCGAAGAACAGTCTCATATGGAATACCTGTACAAACTTTACACCTGCAAAACTAAATAATATCATTTCCGAAATGATTAGTCAGGGCGAAAAGCAGGAATAACCTCATTAAGCATATAGAAAGATCCGCAGACAACAGTAAGCGTATTTTCCTGCTGCGCCAGTTCGTCAAGTGAATAAAATTTTTTTGCTTCAAACGGACAGGCTTTTTGTAACTCGTCAAATGTAGCAGAATTATTATGTGAAAAGTGATTTAGATAAATTTCATCATTTTTTTCAAATAAAATTTCCATCATCTTTTTATAATCTTTATTTTTAAGACATCCAAAAACAAAGCGTCTTTTTTTATCGGGATAATAAAAATCCAGACTTTCTTTCAATACCGCTGCTCCGTTTGGGTTATGAGAGCCGTCAACAATTAAATTTTCTCTGATTTGTTGAAAACGACACGGATGGTAAACATGAGTTAATCCGCGCTGAATAACATTTTCTGACAGCTCAGGATACACAAGTCTTATTGCCGCAAGAGCGAGAGAAAGATTTTCTTGTTGGAAAGTTCCTTTTAAAGAAAGATTATCCGTATTCTCAAACGGCGCAGTCAGCATAAAAAGTGAATCACACTCATAAGCCCTGTCTCTGAACGCTTCATAACCTTCACACGCGACAACAGGACAGCCCGGTTTAATAATACCGGCTTTTTCAAAAGCTATTTTATCTTTAGTATCTCCAAGACGCTCAGTATGGTCTAAATCAATGTGGGTTATTACTGCACATAGATTATTTTTAATAACGTTTGTGGCATCAAAACGCCCGCCGAGTCCGGTTTCCAGAACAACGACGTCAACATTTTGTTGCTCAAAATATTTGAACATAACAGCAGTAAGAATTTCGAATTCTGTCAGATGAATATTATGTTTATCAGCTAAATTACATACCTCAAACACAAGTCTTGCAAAATCCTCGTCTGAAATATCATTACCGCATTCTGCAAAAGGAGAAAAAATTTTAATTCTTTCATTGTATTTAAAAATATGAGGAGAAGTATAAAGTCCTGCTTTTTTTCCTGCCTCCTGTAATACAGACGCAATTATAGCACAGACCGAGCCTTTGCCGTTAGTACCCGCAACATGAAAGTATTTAAGGCTATTCTGAGGATTTCCAAGCAGTTCAAGAAAAGCTGAAATTCTATCAAGTCCCAGATTAATATAAAACTTACCCTGCGAAGTTAAAAGCTCAACAGCTTCTTTATAATCATAATTCATAGCTTTACGGTAAATCAAAAAAAAAAGATTATCAAGCTGTATTATTTTATAATATTACAGAGTTGTCCGACGATTTTTTCAACACCGTCGTATTTAGCAAGCTTCATAGCGCACCCTTGCAATTTTGCAAGCTTTTCTCTGTCAGTAATCAACAAAGTCAAACTTTCGAGTAAGGTTTTCTCATTAACATCATGATCTTCCAAATATAAAGCAGCACCTTGTTCGACCATGTACCTGGCATTTTTTCTCTGGTGATCTGCAGCAGCATGAGGGTAAGGAATTAAAATTGAAGCAATACCGCTTGCCTCAATTTCTGATAAACTCAACGAACCTGCGCGAGATACTGCTATATCAGAAGCTTTTAAAACAGTAACCATGTCCTCAAAATAAGAACGAACTATTAAACTCTTATCATTTTCATATTCAGGATATATTTTCAAAAGCTGTTCAACAACCCTCTCAAAATTTTTTTTGCCTGTTTGAAAAATTACCTGAACATCGTATTTATTTGTAAGAGTTTTTAAAACACTAACCGCGGCATCATTAATTGCTCTTGCACCCTGAGAGCCGCCCATAATACAAACTGTAAGCTTATTTGTCAGTCCTAAAGTTTTACGGGCTTCGTATTTTAATAAAGTTTTAAATTTGTTGCGTATCGGATTACCGTTAATATAACAAATGTCGTTTTTAATTGAAGCTTTTGCACATTCAAAAGCAAGAGACACAGCCTTTGCATAAGGCGCAAGCTTTCTTGTCACAAGCCCCGGGCAAGCGTCACAGTCGTGCATCATATATGGAACTTTTTTTAATATACACGCAATTAATATAGGTGCTGAAACATATCCGCCCGTTCCGAAGACGGCATGAGGCTTGTATTTATTCAAATAACTGATTGATTTAAGCACAGAGAAACCAAGCTGAAAAAACCAGCTTATAAGAGAAAAACCGGCTTTTCGCGGCATACCGTGCACATTAACAGGCAGGAATTCATACCCTTTTTCTTTGATAATTTCAAATTCAAGATTTTCGGGATTACCAACATAATATACATTATTTCCTGCATCAGCCAAAGAATCTGCAACAGCAACAGCAGGATAAATATGCCCTCCTGTTCCGCCGCCTGTTATAAAATAGGTTTTATCAGACATTTTCAACATTCCTTATCTTTTTAATTCTCTTTTTGGAAATATTTAATAAAATACCAATCATACACAATGATACAATTAATGAAGACCCTCCGTAACTTATGAAAGGAAGCGGAACACCTGTGGTTGGGAAGAACGAACTTGCAACACTGATATTCAAAAAGGCCTGAAAACCTATAGAAAAAGTTATACCGACAGCAAGAAGCTTTCCGAACATATCAGGACATCTTGCAGCAATCAGAAAACCTCTGTGTATTAAAGTCCAAAACAATCCAATTACAAGGACACATCCCACCCATCCGAGTTCTTCCGCAATAATCGCAAAAATAAAGTCTGTATGACATTCTGGCAAATACGAAAGTTTCTGAATAGAACCGCCGTAACCCACACCTGAAAATCCTCCTGAAGCAAAAGCTATTAAGGATTGAATAATATTATAACCTGCGCCCTGCGGATCGAGTTCAGGGTGTTTCCATGTTCTTATACGCTGCATTTGATACGGTTTTATAATAGTAGTTGCCGCAATAATAACAGTAGTAAGCATTAACGTAAGACAACTGAAAAACAATTTTAACGAACCACCAGCGGCCAAAAACATTACAACCGAGGTTGATAACAGCAAAATAACCATACTTAAATTCGGCTGAACAAATATAAAACCAAGCATTATAAGAATAGGAATAAACGCTGTAACCCACTTTTGCTGGTCAAAAAGATTTGCATCTTTTTTAAACACTGTTGCAAGCAGGAGAACTACAGCAGGTTTTGCAAATTCTGACGGCTGTAATTGAAATCCAAGGATATTTATCCATCGTTTTGCACCGTTTACTGTAACTCCCAGTGGAGTAAAGTCAACAAGCAGAAGAAGCAGCAAAATAGAACCTGCAAAAATCAAATTCCAGTCAGAAAGTTTTTTATAATCATAATTTGTAAAAAATTTCAAACCTAAAAAACCTACCACAAAACAGATTATTTGTTTTATCAAAAATTGGGCAGGATTGCCGCCTTCTTCAATACATTTCGGGGCAGAGGCGGAAAATATTGCCATAAAACCAATTATTACAAGGAAAGCTACTGTAATCAAAAGTGCTTTATCCGGAGCTGATACAATAATGCTCTGGATAGGCTGTTTTTGTTGATATGAATTATCTCTACTTTCCAATCTTTGATAAGACATATTCTTTGAATACCCTTCCTCTTTCTTCATAACCGCTGAACATATCGAAACTTGCACATGCAGGCGAAAGCAGCACCACATCAGGATTTATCGAAATGGATTTGTCAATTGCCGCCTGCAAGGTTTCTTCTTTAATTATATTATTAAAACCGTTATTTTTCAGATTTTCTTCAAACCGCTCAGCGGCCTCGCCGATAAGAATTACAGTCGAAATATGAGTCTTAACAGCTTCGCAAAATTCTTTCAAATCAGTATTTTTATCACGTCCTCCTGCTATCAGAACAACATTTTCATTGTTGAAAGAATTTATAGCAACAAGAGAAGCTTCAGGATTTGTAGCTTTTGAATCATTATAAAATGTAATTCCGTTGTATCCCGAAACCTTTTCGAGCCTGTGTTCAGGAACCTTAAAAGACATAATTGCTTCTTTGATATGCTCATTGGAAATACCTTCTAATTTTGCACAGATAACAGCACATTCCACATTTTGATAATTATGCTCCCCGATTAAAGGCGTATCTTTCAAATCTATAATATGTTGTTCTTTGCCGTTACGTTTATAATAAATTGCCTCATTTTTCACATAACAGCAATTTTTTCCAACTTCGTCTCCGAACAGAAAAGCTTCGCCCGCGGCTTCTTTTGAAAATTCCAGAAGTTTTAAATCCTTAGCATTCAGAACCGAAAAAGCCGGTGCCTGCGGATCTTTGAAAATCTTAGCCTTTGCATTAAAATAATTTTCAAGGCCTTTGTGCCAGTCGATATGGTCAGGTGTAAAGTTGGTCCAGACAGATATTTGCGGCTGGAAAGAGTGTGAATACTCCAACTGAAAAGAACTGCATTCGCATACAAAATAATCAATTGAAGAATCGTCAATTAAATCACAGGGAGGTTTTCCATAATTTCCGCACGGTTGAGCATTATATTCGCTACACAAAATATGGGCAGTTAAAGCAGTTGTGGTTGTTTTGCCATTGGTTCCGGTAATTGCAATAAACGGTTTTCCTGTTTGAGAGGCGGCCAGTTCGATTTCTGAAAGAACAGGAATATTCTCCTCCGCAAGCCTTTTCATAATATCACTGTGAGGAGGAATTCCCGGACTTGTTACCGCAATATATGAATCCTTTATAAATTCATCACTATGCCCTCCAAACTCAACATTGATTCCCTCTGCGATCAACTGTTCTAATTTCCCGCTATCCTCAGGTTTTTGCTCTCTGTATTCAGTTATAAAAACCTCTGCGCCGTGACGGTTGAGATATTCAGCCGCAGCAATCCCGCTTTTCGAAAAACCCAGTACCAATACTTTCCTATCAAACCAATTTGTTAACATACTAAATTATACCTCTGGCTGTCAAATAAAACAAAGTCAATGCCACGGCTGACAATAATGCCGATACAAAGGCAAAGACTATAACAATTTTCTTTTCACTCCACCCGCACAGTTCAAAATGATGATGTATCGGAGACATCTTAAATACTCTTTTACCTGTAGTTTTAAAACTTATAACCTGAATTATGACAGATAAAGTTTCCATAACAAAAACTCCGCCGAGAAAGATTAAGAGGAATTCAAACTTACTCACGACAGCAAGAGTTCCGAGAAGCCCGCCGATTGCAAGAGATCCTGTATCACCCATAAATACCTGAGCCTTTGGCTTGTTGTATCTTAAAAATCCGAATAATGCTCCGGCAACTGCTGCTGCAATTATAGCGACCTCCGGATGTCCGCTGAAAAGTGCAATGACTGAACTTGCCGCAAATGCAAATACTCCGGTAGATGCTGCCAGTCCGTCGAGGCCATCTGTAAGATTGTAAGCATTAGACGCTCCTGTAATTACAAAGACAGCAAAAACAGGATAAAACCATCTTAAATCAAATACCAGAGAGCCGATTGTAACCTCTGAACCGTGTGAATACGTCATCATAACATATATTGTGGGGAGAAGTGCAATTGCAATCTGGCGCAAAAGCTTACCTCTTGCAGAAAGTCCGTCATTTGCCTTCCCTTTAATTTTTAAATAATCATCCTGAAAACCTGCAAATGTATAAAATATTAAAGTTATCAAAACAATAATAGCTTCGGTTGTGAATCTTTGAGCGAGAAGCAGAGCGATAATTGAAGCCGCAATTATTGCAAGGATAATAAAAACTCCTCCTGTAGTCGGAGTTCCCTGCTTCTTAGCGTGAGCTTCCGGTGCGCAATCTTTTACATACTGCCCTATCATTTTTTTCTTCAAAAAATCTATATAAGGCACGCCGAACAATAAACATAAAATCATTGACAGCAGAAATGCCACTGCTAACATAATCATATTTTTACTTCTCCCTTAATTTGTTCAATAATCTCTTCAAATTTCATATTTCTTGAAGCCTTTAAGAATATTGTATTCCCTGCATTAATATTCGCAAGCACAAATTTTGAAACTTCCGTATTATTTTCAAAATTCTTTACAAAAAAGCCTTCTTTCTCAAGCGGCAAACTGATTTGTTTTGCCAGATGCCCGACAGTAAGGTATCTAACATTTTTTGGAGATATTTTTGAAAGGTATTCGCCTACACCATAGTGAAGCTCATTCTCATAATCGCCGAGTTCACCCATATTACCGAGAATTACAACAGGATTTTCGTAAAGCTGTACAAATGTTGAAACCGATGCCTTCATAGACTCAGGATTTGCGTTATAACTGTCATTAATAATCTTATATCCGTTGACATCAATTACTTCCCAGCGTTTTTCAATCGGTCTGTAAGCAGCAAGTCCGCACTTAATTTCTTCATATGTCATACCGAGTTTATATCCGAGATTAATTGCTGCAAGCGAATTTTCAACATTATAGTCACCATCAACATTAAGTTCATATTCTCTATCTTGATAAATAAATTTTGCATAAGAAGGGCGTCTTTCAAGAATCTTTGTATCTTCAAGCGAATAAAATATTTTTTCACCGCCAAATTTTACAAAATTTTTAATCCGTTCATTATTTTGTGAAATAAAAGTGCCGTCTTCTTTTAAATGAAGTGCAATTTCCGCCTTTGCTTTAGCAATATTATCGAGGCTTCCGAGCCGTCCTATATGCGCCGAGCCCGCATTGGTAATGATTGCGTAATCTGGTTGTGCATAACGGGATAAAAGCTCAATTTCACCGGCGCCGCGCATTCCCATCTCAATAATCAAAACCTCACAGTCATCAGGCATTGAAAGAACTGTCTGGCAAAAACCTATTTCGTTATTATGATTTGAAAATGTTTTGTGAGATTTAAATTTTTTGCTAACAACGGAATAAACAAGTTCCTTGGTAGTTGTTTTTCCAGAGCTTCCGGTAATTGCAACGACCTTCGGGTTATGAGCCCGACGGGCATAATTTGCCAGTTTCAAATATGCCTCCAGAGTATCGGAAACTCTTAATACAAGCTGGGCGTTTTCAGGACAATCATCCCCCGTAATAAAACACCCGCAGGCACCTGCCTCAACAGCGTTCTGTAAAAACTTCTCCCCGTCAAAACTTGCGCCCTTTAACGGCAGATAAAGCTCACCCTGCTTGATTGTTCTTGTATCAGTTGATATAATATAATTATCCTTGCCGGAAGAATTTTTTATTAATTCAGCTCCCGTAGCCTTCAAAATTTCATCTAAATTAAACATCATACAATAATGATACTTCAAAAAAATTTGAAGATAAAAAAGTTAATAAATATTAATACTACTTGACAGCAGGGTTTGAGTGGAAGATAATATCTATACGTATTACTATGGGTAAATCGTCTATAATGTTTGAATGCTATGCATTCAACTACGAGACCCGGCAATTGAAAGGAAAAACATATGTACGCAATTGTAGAAACTGGCGGTAAACAATACCCCGTTGAAGAAGGACGTTATATTGACGTTGAATTACTGGACGCTGAAAAAGACAGCAAAATTGTTTTTGACAAAATCGTTATGATTGTTAACGGTAAAAAATCTAAAGTAGGTCAACCTTATGTTACAGGTGCTTCTGCTGAAGGTACGGTTTTGGCTCACGACAAAGCTAAGAAAATTATCGTTTTCAAACAAAGACCTAAAAAAGGTTACAGAAAAAAACAAGGTCACAGACAGCAATTTACAAGAGTTATGATTAACAAAATCAGAACTTCTGCACAGAAAAAAGCTGCTGAAACTGTAGATAATGCTGAAGCGTAAAATTCTGGCGCAAAACAGATGCGAGGGATAAGTAAGGTAAAAAACCCCGACTGCATTTGTAAAGCTAAGCCGACAATAAAAAGGTAAGGCAATTCTAAAAATAGCGTCAAAAGGCGATACAAAAACAATCGTAAGCTAAAGTAAAAAAGGAGAATATAAAAATGGCACATAAGAAAGGTATGGGTTCTACCCGTAACGGTCGTGACTCCGAAGCGAAGCGTTTAGGCGTAAAAAAATTCGGCGGAGAAATCGTTAAAGCCGGTAACATTTTAGTTCGCCAGCGCGGAACTAAAGTTCATCCGGGCAACAACGTTGGAATCGGTTCAGATGATACTTTATTTGCTCTTATCGACGGTAAAGTTCAGTTTGAATCTCACAGACGTGACAGAAAACAAGTTAGCGTTTACGCTGTATAAGTTTTCAATTACAATAAAAAACTCCCGTTTAAACGGGAGTTTTTTATTGT
>DVIU01000233.1 GCA_018711035.1 Candidatus Scatousia excrementigallinarum | reverse complement strand
CTGTTTTTATAATAATCAAAGGTAAAACTTACTTATTTTCGGGGAAGGCGGCGTTGTATGTTTCAATGCTCTTTGCCACAATCGCCAAAGCCTCTTTTCTGCCCATTATTTCGCTCACGGTCGTGTGCTTGTGTTCCAGCGTCTTATAAACCTGGAAGAAGTGCTTCATTTCCTCGAATATGTGGCGGGGCAACTGCTCGATTTCGGTGTAGCAGTTGTACGTGGGCTCCTTGAAGGGTATTGCGATAATTTTGGAGTCCTCTTCGCCCTCGTCCGACATATTTATAACGCCGATGGGGTAACACTGCACAATCGTGGCTGGCAGAATGGGTTCGCTGCAAAGCACCAGAACGTCCAGCGGGTCGCCGTCGTCGGCAAGCGTGCGCGGAATAAAGCCGTAGCTCGCGGGGTAGACGGTGGAGGTGTAAAGCACCCTGTCAAGCCGCAGTATGCCCGTCGCCTTGTCAAGTTCGTATTTCGAGCGCGAACCTTTGGTTATCTCTATGTAGCACATAAAGTCGTCTTTTTTGATTCTTTCGGGGGCAATGTCGTGCCAGATGTTCATAAATAAATTTCCTCCCTGAAAGGCCTGCTTAATAATGCCGCCTTTGTCTAATTTCTATTTTATCACAATAAATCGTCCGTTGCAATACTCTTTTTCGCCGTTTATGGCGCCATTGCGTCAAAATATGCCGGGTAGGAGGGGGCAAAACGGAAAATGGTTGTTTATTTGCGGCCGAGGGGAATAAAAAAGATAAAATTGCGGCGCAAATTTGCTTGCCAAGGCGTGCGGGGTATGATATAATCAACGCTGTCAAAAATAAATGGCCTTGTGGTCAAGCGGTTAAGACGGAGCCCTCTCAAGGCTCAATCCCGGGTTCGATTCCCGGCAAGGTCACCAAACAAGTTAAAGGCGAACCCGTTTCCATTAGGAGACGGATTCGCCTTTATCGTATATATTTAAGAATGATTAAGGAATATAGGTTATGGCATTCTGTTCTAATGGAATTGAATTTCTATCAAATGGGGAGTCGTATTTTTTTAGCCCAAAACATAGGGGCATTGGAAATCCGAATGCGAGTGTGTGGCTAAAAAATATTAGCTTTCAAATTGAGCATCAAATAGCTGATATTGCTATTAACAATAATATGTATGTCGAGCAGCAGAAACAACCCGTTGCATACAATTTGTATAAAGCAAATAATAAGATTTGTGCAATCGGGTACAATGTCAAGCGAAAGGATTTGATTATTGCGAAGTTTGTGAATTCAAGTCCAAATACATGGCATGGGTATCCTGGTGATTATATTGGAAAGATGCAGGATAAACCAAATCAAACCACATTAAAGCAATTGGTTTTAAATGGCGTAATCAGTAAAAAAGAAATGAGCCGCATTTCAAGAGGGCAACCATTATGAATAAAATAGTAATAAGAGGTTCATTTTGGGATAGCTACATTTATAGTAACAGCTTAATTTTATACAAGTTCGATGGTACTCTTGAAAGCTTTGATTGGGAAAAATTGATTTGCTCGAGAATTTCAAAATCTGAACGTGACTTTTTAGCGTATCAATGCTCTTTTCTTAATGGGGATTACTTATATGGTGTTGCTGCGAAAGATCTTTTTTATGATATAGATATAAAGAGTATAATTAGATCAAAGTTTAGACGCATAAAAGATATATCCTTTGATTGTAATGATTTACAAAAATTCACCACATGTAAAAGCAAAATTGAAATGGATGAATTACCAATAGATATGGGAGTATATAATAACACTCTATATTATTGTAAGAGTTCGGGAGTATTTAAACGTAATTTAAGGCGGAATAATGATTCTCAGTATATATCCACCAAAGAGCACAAGATTTGGGATGGAAAAGTTCAATGTCTTAAAGTAGGTCGTAGAGGTCGTATTGCGTTGTCAGCTTCTTCCGATGGATTATTCGAGCTAAATTCGATGTACAATCCATATAATTTAAATGAAGATTATCGGTCTTTGGTTCATCGAGAGCGTATTATACCGGTTTCAACAGAACATTCATCTTATTGTAGTTGGTCTTTTTCAAGTATGTTTTCTGGATCATATGAAGGTATATTTTTTTTAAACGGCTTGAAATACGTTAAAGACCCAGAAGCGAGATTTGCATACGATATTGATTCGGATTATATGCTGAAATTTTGTGGCACTTATAGAGAAAAAGATATTTTCCATAATCAAATTAATAATGCGCTAATTGTTTCTGGAAATGAAAAAATCTATAGGATAACTAATAATCAGATTGAAATTGTTAAATTTACCCAAAAAAATCTTGCTTCAGAAGATGAAATATTCAACTATCTCAATTCTCTACAGCATGGAATTATTGAAAAAATATTAGTCGCTGAAGTAACTGATTTTGGAATTATTATAGAGACATCAAGAAGGCTTTATGTTTTGCAAAGTAATGGTGAGTTGATTTTAATCAATCCTACTGAAGAAGTTGTTAAATGGAGAGTGTATCCAAGATCAATCCAATACACAAATCAATTGCATGTCATCTATAATGATAGGATGGAAATTCTTTCTTTTAATGATGACTATTTTGAAAATCAAGAAAAAAAATTATTCGGTTATAGACATACTGATTTATAAAATTATCCAAAATATAGCAGCAGTTAAAAAGTATAAGCGGCGGGTGTTTCGTGTGAAACACCCGCCGCTCTGCCGTTATTCTAGGTTTGTGATATTCGGCGCATCCTCTGTAGGTTGTAAATGGAAAAACATGTATTTATATACCGCTTTCTTTCGCGGTCGTCACCGTACTCATTTAACGGTAGTCTGTGTCCGTATGGGTTCAATCGGACTTTCTGCTATTAAGTTGTGTATTCAGTTGTGATTGCCTTTCGGCTCGCCACGTTTCAAACTCTCGCTGATTGCTTTCATCAGCCATAAATGAGCGTATAACGGGCAGCAGAAATCGTGC
>DVIU01000232.1 GCA_018711035.1 Candidatus Scatousia excrementigallinarum | reverse complement strand
TACATTTGATAATATTTCAGGTGTTGCAGGTGATATTGATAAAGGCGGAGAAAAACATTTTAAAGATATTCTTGCAAATGATGAAGAATACATAAATACTCTGAAACAGTGGTCTAAAAACATTATTTCAGAAACTCCTGATAAAAAACTCAATAAAACTTTCTATGAAACTATTATTAAGAAAACCGGTGTTTCTGAAAATATAAAGTTTAAAGGTGACAAAGGATATTTCTCAAATAACCTTGGCTCATTATGCGACAGTTTATCTAACGTTCTTCATAATGTCACTAAAATAGATTTAGAAGACGCTCACATTTCGGATTACTTCAAAAAAGCTAAAAAACTTGTGAACTGGAAAAGTGCAGCAGGGCTTGGTGTTATTATTCCGCTTGCAATTTCAGCCCAGCCGATAAACAGATGGATTACCCATAAACTCTCCGGTAAAAAAGGGGCTCCTATCTACAATGATGATAAGGAAAGAGTTCTGACTGCGGATGAGAAAAGAAAATTGACCGCAAAGAAATTCTTTGCAGTGCCTTTAATGGCAGGCGTTGCAGGTTTATCAATGTGGATGGACAGACCAAGCCTTAAAATGTTCCAGTTTAAAAATATATTCCCGACAATGGATCAGGCAAGAATTATCTCTGCGGCAACATTCTCAAGCCGTATTGCTGCTTCTGAGGATTCAAATGAATTAAAAGAAAATACAATTCGTGATATCGCTACATTCTCAAGCTTCTACTTCCTTGGCGATTATGCCGCAAAAGCTATCGCCACTCTGCTTGATAAATATAATAAAGATTCCCAATTGCTTACCCACTTGAAAAATTCAAAAGAGGGTGATAATATATTCAAGCGCTTCTGGAATTGGGCAAAACATACATCTATTAAATCAACAGATGAAATTATGGCAATTAAGGATGAAGCTCTAAGGACTAAAAATAAAAACTTAAGATCAATTTGCCAGCTTGGTAATATTGCATTCTCGTTAATTTCGCTCGGAATATTTATTCCTGTGTACACAAGAACACAAGTTAATAAAAAAGAACGGGAAAAACTTGAAGCATTAAAAAATGCAAAAAATGACAATACCGGTGCCCCCGCCCAAACGGAAGCCGCAGTTCATGCAGCCTCAACAACTATGACCGGTAATACTACGGCAACTAAAGCAACACCGTTTAAAGCATTTTTTAATTCGTAAAGGAAAATATAATGAAAATTCAGCACATATCCCCGCAAATTATAAATAGCAAAAATAATAATAAGGAAGATGTCCGATTTACAGGCCTCGCAGATGGTGCCGCAATTGCAGGTTCAACAGCATTAAGGTTTTTTGATGTTAATCAGGCAATCGGAGCTAATACCATGGATCTTTGTACAATGGTACTTCCGCGTACTATTTACGATTTTAATAATAGAGGGCCTCTTGCCGGAATTGAGACTGGCCGCCGTGAATCCGCCGGAACTTTTAACCATGCAATGGTCGGTGTTTACGGTACTGTGGCAGGTGCTGCTCTTGCATATACGCTTAGAGATAAATTCGGGTTTAATCTCAACCATATTTTTGCTGATAATAATACAATTGATATTCTTTCAAATATTCATCATACATCAGTTCACAACAATTCAGCAGACCCGCTGAGAGAATCTCTTAATAAAATTGCTGAAAGTATTACGGTTCGTAACTCGGAAGCTGATGTTGAAACCGGTTGGGTCGGCTTAAATAATGAGACAAAAAATAAATTTGTTGATAAATTATATGACATACTGAAAAACAAAAATATTAAAAAGTTAGATAAAGAATCAAAAGAATATATTTACTCAATTGTGACAGCCTCAACCGGTGGAGAAAAAAGTGTTAAGCTTTCAGGATTCGGGAAAGAAGCTGAAAGTAGTTTAAATAACATGATTTCTAACATATACAACGTTATGAAATCATTTGATTCTGAAAAAGTTAATAAAATTTTTGAAAACGCAAAAGATTTAAAGGCTAACGAATTTGTAAATTCACTTAAAAAATTTAATAAAACAAGAGCGGCGGCAGGTCTGGGGTTTGCTACCCTGTTCGGAGTTTCTGTTCAGCCGCTTAACATGTATTTAACAAAGAAAAAAACAGGTCAGGATGGATTTGTCGGAGTTCCGGGCAGAGAAAAAGATAATTCTGCCGGATTTAAAATGCAAAAAATTCTTGCCGGTCTGGCTTTTGCAGCAGCAGCGATTTCAACTATTACTACCAACCCGAAACATCTTTTATCTAAAGTCCAATTTCAGGGAATGTTGCCGACAATTAATCAGTTAAAAATGGTTTACGGTATAACAATTGCGTCACGATTAATGTCTGCACGCGATAAAGATGAACTTCGAGAATCTGCCGTAAAAGATACGTTGGGCTTTATGAGTCTTCTGGTGCTGGGAAGCCTTATTACTAAAGGTACTGCCAAACTTCTTGATAAGAGCGGGTCTTTAATTAATATGGCTAAAAATGACGGCCAAGGCTTCTTTAGATGGATGACAAATTCAAGTCTTAAAACAAGAGATGAAGTTTTATACTCTGCGCTTAAGAAACATGGAATTTCTACAGTGAAAGACGGTAAGGCTTTAAAATTTAGCGAATTAATGAAGCTTTTGCCAAAAGATGATAAACTTACAAGAGTCAAGCTGCGCAACCTTAATATTGCACAACTTGTAGGATATGCGTACTCTGCGGTTGTTCTGGGTTTTGGTATTCCAAAGCTCAACGATTATATGACAAAAAAGAATGAAGCGAAGCGTCTGGCTAAACTGGCTGCACAAAATAATAATCAACAGCAGGCCTCAACAATTACAAATGATACAGCGCAAACAGCAGCCGCTAAATCTCAAAATTTTACAGCAAATTCCATTGTCGAGAAAAATAAGTTCTTAGGTGCTTAATTTATCTGTGTATTTGCACCGGATACAACTTCGACAATTTCCTGAGTAATTGCAGCTTGTCTGGATTTATTATACTCAATAGAAAGTGTTGTAATCATTTTTTCGGCATTTGATGTTGCCGCAGACATAGCCGTCATTCGAGAAGCAAGTTCACTTGCCTGTGCTTCAAGCATTGCCTGATAAATAATGTTAGTAATATACATCGGAACAACTTTTTGTAAAATATTGTGCATGTCAGGCTCGAATTCCATAAGAGGCTCGGCCACGTTATCGTGAAGTCTTTCGTAATTTGCTTCCGGACTTTTAAGAGGAAGTATTTCCCATTCTTCAACGAAATAACTCATCATATTTTTGAATCTTGTTGTAATAATTTCTATTTTATCAATTTTTTTATTTACGTAATAGTCGGCAAGGTCTTCGACAACCATTAAACAGGCACTTCCAGAAGGATTATTCGCTACATTAAGGTAAGTTTTGGCAATCTCACAGTCATAATTTTCCACTTTTCTTTTAAGTGCCGAGACACCTTTTTGGCCGATTACAAAGAGTATAACGTGAATACCTTTTTCGTTGTATTCCTGAATTTTTTTCAAAGTTTTTCTTACAACGTTAGCGTTATATGCTCCTGCCAGACCTTTATTAGATGTTATTACAAGCATACCTGCGGATTTGATATTCCTGACCTGCAATAATTCCGGGTAATTGTCTACAGCAGATTTTATTTTTAGTGTATTTGAGCTGTAAGTGCCTACAGAATTCAAAAGCTTTTTAAACATCGCATTTAATTCTGCCGTAAAAGGACGTGATGCTTTTACAGTGCTTTCTGCTTTTTTTACTTTAGCCGCGGCAACCATTTTCATTGCACGGGTAATTTTTTTTGTACTTTCAACGCTTTTTATTCTGTTTTTTATGTCTTTGAGATTGCTCATTTTCTATACCTTAAAAAGTTTTCTTAAATGCTTCAAGACTGTCTTTCAAAGTCTTTTTATCTTCATCAGAAAGAGCACTTCCTGCGTTCAGATTATCAACAAGTTCTTTTAAGTTTGCATTTAAATGAACAAACCAATCTTTTTTGAATTTTGTAATATCTGAATTTGGAACATCATCCAGCAAGCCTTCATTTGCTGCAAATAAAATACTTACCTGTTCAGCAACGCTTAAAGGATTATATTGAGGCTGTTTTAAAACTTCAGTCAATTTTTCACCGCGCAACAACTGGTTTTTTGTTGCCTGATCCAAATCGGAAGCAAATTGAGCAAAAGCCTCAAGTTCTCTGTACTGTGCAAGGTCAAGTCTTAACTTACCTGCAACCTGCTTAATAGCTTTGGTTTGTGCAGCACCGCCTACACGTGATACTGAAATACCGGCATTTATAGCAGGTCTTACTCCAGAGTTAAACAGGTTTGTTTCCAAAAATATTTGTCCGTCTGTAATTGAAATTACGTTAGTCGGAATATATGCAGACACGTCTCCTGCTTGAGTTTCAATAATAGGAAGAGCTGTAATACTGCCGCCGCCCAGTTCGTCATTTAATTTGACAGCGCGTTCAAGAAGTCTTGAGTGAAGGTAGAACACATCGCCCGGATAAGCTTCACGTCCCGGAGGTCTTTTTAGCAGAAGACTCATTGCACGATAAGCCTGAGCATGTTTGCTTAAATCATCATAAACTATGAGTACATCCTTACCCTGTTCCATGAACTCCTCACCGACTGCAACACCTGCAAAAGGCGCAATGTACTGGAGCGGGGCTGATTCATTTGCAGTTGCTGAAACTATAATTGAATAATCCATAGCTCCATGTTCTTCTAATGTTTTTGCAATTTGAGCAACAGTCGAAGCCTTTTGGCCGATTGCAACGTAAATACAAATTACATCTTTCCCTTTCTGGTTAATAATTGTGTCAACTGCAATAGCGGTTTTACCGGTTTGTCTGTCTCCGATTATTAATTCACGCTGGCCTCTGCCGATAGGAGTTAGAGCATCAATTGCAGTCAATCCTGTCTGAAGCGGCTGGTGAACGGATTTTCTGGTTACAATACCGGGTGCAACCCTTTCAATCGGTCTTGTTTTTGTATATTCGTAATCACCTTTGCCGTCAATCGGCTTGCCTGTAGGGTCGATAATTCTTCCGATTAGTCCGTCACCAACAGGAACAGATGCTATTCTGCCTGTTGTTCTGACAGTCATACCTTCTTTAATATGCGTATATTCCCCGAGAATTACAACACCTACATTGTCTTCATCCAGGTTTAATGTAATCCCGAGTGTATCTTTACCGTCGTCAAACATGATAAGCTCGTTTGACATTACATTGTTTAAGCCGTAAATTCTGGCAATTCCGTCACCGACTTCTATTACGGTTCCGGTATTGGATATTTCAGTTTTTGATTCGTAATTTTCAATTTTGCTTTTAATAATTGAACTTATTTCATCCGGTTTTATCAGTACCATATTTAACCTCTTATCTGTTATCTTAACATCAAATCTTTTTTAAGTTTAGCCAGTCTGTTTTTAATACTCATATCAATTACGTTATCGTCAATTTTAATAACTAGTCCGGCTATAATATCGTTATCGAGTTCCCAGTCCGGTTTAACTGTTTTTTGCAGTTTATTTTCAAGTTTTTGAATAACTTGGAGCTTATCTTTTTCTGATAATTCTATTGCAGAAATAATAGTAACCGGCTGAATATTGTAAATTTCATTTAATTTATCAATATAAGCTCTGTAAATTTGAGAAAATTCTTTAAATCGTTTTTTTTCAATCAGAATTTTCATAAAATCCATCATGGTAGTGCTTACTTCATTCTTAAAGACATCTGTAGCAATGTCAATTTTTATATCAAGAGCAATGGTAGGATTATTAAGAATTTCACGTAATTCCGGCGACATATTCAAAATCTGGCGTACATTTTCAAAATCATTACTTATTTCATCAAAAGTTGATTTTTTATCTTCTACGACACCAATTAAAGCATTTGCATAATTTTTTGCCGAAATTGAAATTTGTTCTGTAGAATTCTTCATTACAATTGTATCCTGTCTAATTCTTGTATGCTTTCATCAATATATTTATCATGCAAATCAGGTCTGTCTTTAAGCGTGTTAATTATATGATTTTTAGCAATAGCAACTGCGGCGGCAGCAGCTTTTTCCGTAAGTTTAGCCGATAGGCTTTTTTCTTCTGTTGCAATGGCTTTGTTAACATTTCCGTTAATTAAGTCAATACGTTTTTCGGTATTTTTAAATATTGTATCCGATATTGATTTTGCAGTTGCATTTGCTTGTTCAAGCTGGAATTCTATATCCTTATCTAGGTTTTGAACAGACTCTTTTGCCTGCGACAGTTTTATGCCTGCAAGATTTTTGTTCTTTCTGACATTTTCAATCGTGTTAATAATATCTTGTTGTAATTTATCAAGAATTTTTGAGATATTTATTTTTTTGAATAAAAAATAGAAAATTGCCACCAGCAATACAAAATTAAATGTGTTGCTTCTGACTATCAAATCCCATATTTCTAGAAATTCTTTCATATTAGTTTAATACCTTATTTACGATTTCATTGTTAACTGTATCAATCGGAGTGTATTCACCGAGTATTTTTTGCGAAATAGATTCAGCAAGCTCTTTTATATTCCCTTTTAAGAGTTCCTTGGTTTGTTCAGCTTGAGAGTTCAAATCATTTTTGGCAGATACAATTGACTCGCTGCTTTGTTTTTTAGCTTCATCAGTTCTGAGTTTTGCTTGTTCTTTTGCCTTGGAAACATTATCGTTAATGACTTGTTTAGCGGCTTCGTTGGCTTTGCTCAAACGTTGTTCTCTGTCAGCAGAAATTTTATCGGCTTCTTCAGACATATTTCGCGCAACTTTAGTTGTTTCATCAATAAATTCCTGTCTTTCGTTAATGACATTTTCCAGAGGTTTGTAAAATATCATGTTCATAATCCAGGTGAACACGATGAAACTTATTATTGAAACTAAAAATGTTGCATTAAATTCCATTACATAAGTCCTATTAATTTAGCCGCAACAACGAATGCGTAAAGTGCGCAGGCTTCAGACAAAGCTGCACCAAGAAGGAAGAAACCAAAAGCTTTACCTGCGATTTCAGGTTGTCTTGAGATTGCATCCATTAAACCTTTAGTAGCAAATCCGATACCTAATCCTGCAC
>DVIU01000231.1 GCA_018711035.1 Candidatus Scatousia excrementigallinarum | reverse complement strand
TTCGCCGTAGACGAGCTTAACTTCTGTGTTCGGAATGGGAACAGGTGGATCCTCGTCGCCATTATCACCGGAATGGCTCCGCTTGTTGGACTTGAAGGGACAACGGGCAGAAAATACACCTCGATTTTGAGCTGTTTTTAAGCAAAAATCACTCAAAATGCCCCATTTTTGAGGGTTGCAAAAAGTTATGCGACAGCGTGCGACAAACAAAATTTGCCTTGCCTAACAACAAAAATTTAATTTTATGAGAGAATACCGCTTGCCAAAACCGTACTTTTTTGAATATAAAAAAGGAAGTTAAACTTATGGAAAGCAAAATTATTAAGGCATTTTTTGACGGCAACCTCGCAGACGAGGTTATAACCACGCCGAGAACGAAGGAGTACACCGACATTGACGAACGCGAAACGGCTATTTACAACAAACTGCGTCCGATGCTGACGGGCGAGCAACTCAAGCTGTTTGACGAGTTTGTCGACCTATACGGCGACCGTCATGCGCTCATATCTGAAAGCTACTACATTCGCGGTTTCAAATTCGGCTTGCGCCTCGCCGTGGAATGTTTCGACTTCTCCGACGTGGACGAAAGCCAATAAAATCTCCTAATACAACGATAGCCCGCCGCAGGTATTCTGCGGCGGGTGAATTAATTTAATCAATATATAACTTTACTAGAATATTATTTTACTGTAATAATATCTTCTGATCTCTTCCGCATATCGGAACACAGCACATGATCACTGTTAATGGATCAATCTCATATTCGCCAGAAATTATATGTAAATTTACAAAAAGACACAACTCCCATTCGGCACGACTTCTTATCCGTCCTCTCCCCGTGCTAAGTTTATCTAATTCTCCAAATCTGTCCTTTATATTATCTCTCATATCTCTATTCAACAAATTAAATTGCTTTATAATTACTCTGTAATCAGCCATACTTTTAGCAAATGAATTAAAACAGGTATACCAATCTATAATCTGCCTTCTTGCAACTTTAAAATACTCATCTTTCATAACATTTCTCCCAAAATAACTTGGCATCGGAGAAAAATATTCGTCCACTGTCTGTTAAATTTGGTAGTAAACATTTTATCTTTTCCATTTCGTCAGAGTTATAGTAATGATAAATACATTTCTCTATCGCTGAATTATTAATAGCTTCAAAAATATGAAAATCATTCCACGGCGATAATCCTAATATTTCAAGTTCACCAGACATTGATAACAATTTATCAAAATGGTAATCCTCAGAAAATTCAATATCGGGATTAGCGACCTTCATCTTTACAATTTCACCAAGTCTTCTCACTATTTTATTACTACTGTGCGTGAACTCTTCAATAGCTTTTTTAATATTATTATCCGTGATATATGCGTTGCTGAATTTAATTATAGCCTCATTTGCCAATGAGTGCCTTTTTACCTGAAATTCCTTGTATTGACCGGCAAAGGTAGTCAAAGCATTAGAATATAGATAAAAGTATTCAGGATCAATTATAATTGCTGCTTGATCATCAAATAATTGATTAACTATAAAATCCTTATCATAAATAGAATCTATTTTGTCAAATGAACCATGAATATGATACACATTACAATTTACAACCTGCTCGATGTTAGAGTCATAATTAGTTGTAAATATGTTATTAAAGTCACATAAATATTCAATATATTTAGACGAATATTTTTGATATACCTGATTTATCTTCCCGTCGTTGAAAATTGAATATAAATATGTAAATCTTAGCCCTCTCTGAACTTCAAAAGTTTCGCTATGCGATGCTTTTATCTTCCTACAAAACAATTCATGAATTAAATAGTAGTCTTCATAGCCAATATCTGATATCGTAAGCATACATATTGCATTTTTATATTTATCTTTGAAATCATTTAATGACTTTTTCTCTATTTCGGTAAGTGCATACTTATCATATTTCCCTTGTAAAGCAGACCTAGCTTCTAAAAACAGCGTACCTAAATAATTTTTAATCAAATATGGGTCATCGACTATAATATGTGTAGGATAATCAACCCTATCAAACCATCTTAATATACGCAAGATAATTTCTTTATTAGTATATTCTTTGCCGCTAAATTGAATATTCGTACCATTCCCAGTTAATAAATTTCTCATATTAAAGTCACCCATTGCAATAATATTATAGAAATTACACCTCTTCCGTTATTGTACCCGTTTTAATGTGATATTGCTTATTTCGTGAAATGCAAAAGTCTATAACCTGTTGAGCCAGTTCATTGAAGTATTTTTTGTAGTCCTTATACTCAGATACCCTTTTATTATAATTCAATCTACCGAAAATAATTTTATCCGTAAAAGATACGGCATTAAGTATTTCTGAAAAATCTTGTTCGATAATGTTAGGCGTAGGATAAGGCTCAATGCTTACCCATGTCTTACAACCTGCATTATGTAACGCCTGCAAAGCCTCTATTCGCTGAACATATGGAGCGGCATTCGGCTCAATCTCTCCTCTGAACTGCTCATTAAGAGAGATTAAAGTTATCCCGTATTCATTTTCTGACGACATTCGAGCAAGCTCAATAGGCAAAAGTCCCTTTGTTAATGCCGTACATTTGATGCCTGCATCATTGAGCTTCTGAATAATTTTCAAACTCATATCCTTTACTTCATCATAGCCATACATAAATGGGTCTGTAGTAAAGCACAGTTGAACAGATTGAATTTTATCCTTCAACCGAGGAATTTCTTTATCCAGAATTTCTAATGCGTTAGACACAAGAGCCGGTTCACACCATTCTTCATAAGTTTTGGCTTTCCTAAAACGTTTTGCCAACATCATAGCATAGCAAGGATATTTACAGCCGTGTGAGCAGCCCTGAACATGGTTTACAGTATAATCGCCATATTCCACCCCTGTTTTATATAACATGGTTTTTCTTAATATTGTTTTCATTATAGTTTCTCCGTTTTGCGGATAATATCCTTTACCAACTTTGCAGCAAGAGCTTGAGCGCGCGGGCTTTTATTTGTCATCATAAAACTAAGCAAAAACATTGGTGAGTTTTTTGCTTCATTCCTTAATACTTTCGAATCTGGAGATACATACGGAAAAATAGTAGAAAATCTCTCCTTTATATATTTTAGGATATCTTCATAAGGTACTCTCGTAAATGTATCTTCACCAAAGAGACTCATTTGAGAAGACTTTATAAAAAGTTTATCGTACCAATCTTCAGTCCCTAAAATAGAAGAAACCTTATCCCTGTTACCCTTCGAAATTTCTCTACTTTTATCCAATAATCTTACCATTGATAAGGGGAACAGATACCATAGGTCAACAACACCACAACGCGAAATTACCTCTAATGTCTCCCACTTTAATTCTAACGCGTATGGATCCAAAAACATCAAACATCTATCGTATTTTGTAATTTTAGATAAGACCTCAATAAGTGTTTGATTACAGTCCCCGTTTATAAAATGAACTTGCTTCATTTTATAAGGATATTCACGTTCAATATTAGCTTTTAGTGCTTCAATCCGACTAATATCCAATTCGAGAAAATAGTATTCATCAAAATCATATTTTAAAGAGAGAAGTGCAGAGCCATCAATAATCGAACTATCCTCGTTCTCTTGAGGAATTCCATCGTCGATTTGAAATAAAGCTCCACTATAATCACTCTCTCCCTTAATTTTTAACTCAGTTTTACCGCTGCCTGCAAACCCATCAACATATATACGTTTTACTCGTTGATTTTTTAATGCAGTAGAGTATGCCCCCAAATAATGATCAATGATATATAACTTTTGCTTAGTCCATTCTCCACCAAAATGACTACCACTCATTTTTGTTTGTTTTCCCATTATTTACCCCACTTATTTTAAATAAAATATTATCAAACAACATTCAGTTCCGCATTTGTGTCAAGCAAATTATAAAAATCAGTATGACTCATCTCTCCTGCTTTCAATTTTTCGGCAACGACAAGCACATTCATTACATTAATAGCTGCTCCTTTTATGCCTGTATCCAAAGCTATTCGCTGTAACGTGGCACCTATATTGCCTTTGAAAACGCTTGATATGAAAGCAAAATTGAATGAATCTATACTTTCAGGGAAGCTATCCCACCACCGTGTAGGGTTAATACTGTCCGACCTCGTCTGATTATCTCGTATATAGCGAGTCATCTCGTCTGCTTGCGAAATAGGCAAACTGTATCCCTTGGAGTACGCCTTTGTATCAATTATTACGCCGTGCTGCTCCTGCTCACGATAGATAATACCGTCAGGTTTGCGACCTCCACCCAAGTGAACGCCAGAAAATTGGCATTCATTGACAAACAGGTCTATGGTTTGCATTTCAAAGAGCCTGTTCTGATTGCTGTCAAATGCCAAATCAATCAAAGAAAGGTACTCATGCGGTATATTGTGCAACTTTTCTCTGCATTGCTCCTTGTACAGAAGCACATCACTAACTTTCGTTTCCTGCACTGTTAATTCGGGAACTATGAAGTCTGTAATGCTATCCTTGAATTTATATCCTCTATCGGTTATCTCAATATTAAGGCCTATATTTATAAAACCAACGACATCGTCCTTTATAGTTTCAACTGAAACATCAAGTCCATATCTTTGCAGAAGTAATTCTTTTATGCGCTCCGCCCTAATGATACCCTGCGAAGCCTCGATAATTTTGAGAATGTAGCTCCTCCGCGTCCTGACATACACTTTATCTGTACATTTAGGTGCAAAAAGTTCCCAATATACATTCTTTATTATACGTTCAGCAATATTTGTACCTAATCCACGCCTGCGAACTTCAAGCCCCTTGCTTGTAATTTTGTAGGCTTGTCCTATACTTTCAATACTGCCATTTACATTAAATTCCTTAGCCTCACGGACAACCCACCCAAGAGAAATGAGCCAAGAACATATCATTCTGGCATATTTGTCAGCAGAACCGTCCCAATCGGTTTTCATTTCGTTTTTCTGTTTTGAGTCTGTAAGTCTAGAAAGGCTCTCTAGAAGTATATTTTGCGGAAGTGTTGTAAACCCATCTTCGCCCACAAAACCTAGCTGTTTGCCAAGTTCAAACTTTGTCATGTGACTGCCGTCAGACAGCAGATTGAGCATACGCATTACAGGTGGATACGACAATAGTGCCTTCGTTAAAACCTCCTCCTCTTCGGCGGAACCATCGGCACTTTCCACATAAGACTCTCCTAACGAAGTAATAGCAAATGTGTCCGTCAGATAATCATAACTTATAAATCCGAGTGCGTGGGCCCAACGGACAAAGTTATTCGCCGGCCAATCACCTTGGAAAGGGCGCTTCTGTCCGGGCAATACTGCTTGAATGATTCCATTGCAACGAGCAGATGCGCGCGGATAAAAACTTGTGCCCACTAAGTCTTCATATTTAAGGTTTAATGGTTGCTTGTTTAACTCTACAATAAAGCGGTCTCTGCCGTCCCGTTCCTCAACAAGTGTAGGAATTATAGTGTTAATAAGTTCATTATGTATTGCGGAACCATAATAAAATGTCCCGACAACTCTTTTAAGGTTTTCAAACTTGCCGGGATCCTGTACCCAGCCAAAAGTTCTCACCACTATCGTATGCCCGTTCACGTAACTCATTTGTATTCTCCCTTAATAATTTGTTATTAGCACTTCAACAGAGTTAGAATTGGTCTTATCTTTTAACTGATAATTGCAATTAGAATAATCACTGTCAATATAATGAACGTTATACTTCTTTGCCCATTCAATAAGTATCTCATTGTTCTTACCTAAATGACTAAACATATTTGACAATGCAAATTTAGCACCCTGCGAATTTGCCTTGTTGAGCCATTCAAGCAAGTCGTTTTCTTCCTGTTCCTTCCAATCTTTAAAACCACGGTTACCATCATTGTAGCTCCCTGTGGTTATCAAATATGGCGGATCGCAATAGATAAAATCATTACTTCCTAACCTGTCTGTACTTAGCAGTCTGAAATCCCTGCTGTAAAATTCAATCTGCCTTTGCTTCATTTCTTCTACAAAGGTTATAAGGTTCTTCTCTGTAACTGCCGAATATTGACTTCTGTTTCTGCCAAAAGGATTATTGTATTCCAACTGATTATTAAATCTGAACTGATAATTGAAAGAGAAGCACGACAACGTAAACAAATCAATCGGATTGCTGTTCAAATTATAGAATTCACGGAATCGCTTATACCCTTCCGCATTAGTCTTTGAAAGTCCATACTCTTTGATTTTTGCGTGTATGCGGGCCAAAACCACCTCTATATCTGCATAGCATAAAGTACGAACCATCTCAACAACTTTGTAATTTATATCATTGCAAATATAATTATTAGCTTTAACATTTGCTGTTACAGTAAAACTCCCGGCAAACAAATCCACGAAAGTATCGATTGCTTTAGGAAACAACTCAATAAGCTGTGGCAAAAGTTTATATTTACCACCGATATAATTCATTGGGCTTTTTATATATTTCTTCTTACCTGTAACTATCGTACTTTTAGGTACTGCCGCAGGTTCGCCAGTATTTACGCTCTCTTTTTTCCGTGCATAGAACAAATATTCAAAGTGTTGTTCATGTTCTGTCTGTATTTTGCTCTTATACCTGTTATATCCGATTTTATATACTTTAACTGTATTTGCAATGCAGGTACTCTTTAACAATTCAACAATCTGTTCTTGCATCAACAAACCATCATCGCTATAACTTATTATGATATGTTTAAAGTCTGCATTTGAAAGCAAATCTTTGAACGCATCATAAACCTGCGCTTTCATACAGTACTTGGATTTCTGCCCCGAATAATCTCTTATACCAGTAACGCCATAAACGTTGGGCTTATCATTTTTAGCAATCGTTTCCAAAACATGATAGTTTGGTAGATATTGCCGTTCATTATAAGGAGGATCTATATACAGAATATCTCCGCTAATCTTTCTTATAAGGTCATTAGCATCTTCATTATAGCAAATATTTCTTTGCTTATTATCATAAATTTCAAGGCGCTGCAACTCAAAGTGTTTCAGCGCACGCTTATCCCATTTTTTCAGATAAGCACCGTATGTGCCAGTTATGTTCGAAACAAACGGTATTCCTTCAATAAGGCAAGCGAGCAAATACTTGTATTCGCTTTGATTTATCCAACCTCTTTGCTTCCACAACTCAATCGTATCACGAATGAAGTCTATGCGCTCTGCATTCTCCTCATTAAAATACATACGACCTGCTTTCCCTACAGGTGAAAATGTTTCGGTTACATAACCATAGTCCGATGCTTTAACAGGAGCAATCTCAAGAAAATTAAGAGGGTCGGTAATACCTTCCTCCTTTAATCTTTTAAACTCAGGCATTTGATTAATTTCAATGGTTGCCGCCGTAAGAATATGAGAAAAATACATCATATCGTTTGATATGATTTTATACTTTGGCTTAAAAAATCTTGATACTGCTCCCGTACCGGAAAATATATCGCAAAATACTTTGTCTGTATTATCGCAGTTTTCTTGAATAACCCTGCTGATTTCAGAAAGAAGATTTGTTTTACAGCCTATGAAACGCATCTTTTCACATCCTTTAACATCCTTGCAAATAGTATAGCATAACGATATATGTAAAAGCAAGAAATCTGCCCTTAAAAAACTTTGT
>DVIU01000230.1 GCA_018711035.1 Candidatus Scatousia excrementigallinarum | reverse complement strand
TTTTTTAAGAAATGTAACAAGGTTTTTTTATTATTAGCATGCCGCACTATAATAAAAATATGGTTAGTTATGAAGAAAATTATTTAAATAAGCGTCCTCAAAGGTTATGTCATATGTGCGGCAGGTGTTGCAGGGTTGTAACAACCTCTAAGACTTATTTCGAGTTGAAACATTTGGAAGCACAGGGGGATGAAGGAGCAATTGATTTTTTAAAAATATTTGTGCCGTATCCTTCAATTGAAGCCGCACGTGAGGTCGATAAAGAGCTTGTCGATAATGTAATTGAAAAAATGTCAGAAGCTGATGATTTTGATATAAATAAAATAACTTTTTACGGGTGTAAATATCTTCTTGATGATAATACGTGCCCTATTTATGAAGAACGTCCTGCACTGTGCAGACATTGTCCGTCAACTCCGTGGGCTATTGTTCCTCCCGGCTGCGGTTTTGAGGCATGGTTGTTTTTAAAACGTGAAGAGGCAAAACAAAAAGTACGCAAAGCAAAAGAAGATTATCTGGAACTTCAGCTTTTAAAAACTAAAACTAAAGATCCGGATAATCTTAAAAAAATTGAGTCAGTTGAAAATAAAATTAAACATACAATTGAACTGTATAAAAAATACGGTTCTGAAAACTGGTAAAATTAGCAAACTGAGATTTTATCCAGTTTTGAACGATAGAAATCTGTATTAATGTTTAATCTGTCGCCTATATCAAGAAGCATTTCAACAAGATGTTTATCTTTTGTGCGCTTTGACTGAACACTCAACTCGATGATTTCGTCAATTCTGTGATAAATTTTAGTGAAATAAGTATTTTGAGCTTCTGATATATCAATTTCCAGTTCAAGTTTTTGAGCATAATCAAATAGTTCCAACAAGACCTCAGCCTGTTGAATTTCAAGTCCGTAGGTAAGTCTGTTGAGGTTTTGAATAATTTTTTTTGAAAAAATATTGTTGGAAATTGTTTTATCCAGCTTAATTCCCATTTTTTTAGCTTCATAATTAATGTCAGTGGCCTGCTGTGTTATACCGGGCTCCACAAAACCTCCTGAATGCATTATTAAGTCATTAAATTTTCTGCTGAGAGCATAACCGGCTGAAATTTTGAATTCATCAGGAATAGCCAGACCTAAATTTTGCATATGATAAATTGAACCTTTTCCTTCCTCATACATTTCTTCATAGGTTCTTGCGAATTTTTGCATTTTCCCTTTAAGAAGTATTTGAAGAATTTTTCTTCTTTCTTCAATAAATATATCTTTGAGCGTAAAGTATTCTTTTCCGAAAAATTCGTCCAGTGCTCTGATAATTTCGGTGAGAGGGTTAAGAAGGAAAGTTTTAATCAGTTCAGCTTTCATACCGGCGTATTCATTTTCGTCGGAAAATTCTTTTATTGCACAATGGAAATCCCCCGCAGAATATTGCATTAAAGCAAACATAAGATTAGATTTTTGTAGTGTTATTTTAGATTGAACTTCAATATGCCCTACAACAAAGCTTGAATTTCCTTTTTGTACTCTTTGATAATCATGTTTTGTAACTTTGTAACAGTAAACATATTCTTCATCTTCAAAATCCTGATAAAGTGAAGACACAGCCCAAAGACTGGCTATCTGCTTCATTGTAATAATTGAAGGCTTAACAAAGCGTTCAAAAATATCTTTACCTGTGCCGTATTCTGCAATATTACTTTTTGCTTCGGATAAAAGTTCAAGAAAATGTTTTTCAAGGTCTTTTTTAGTAAATGACGCAGCAAGCTGCATAGCACGGGCAGCATATTTCATAATTTGTACAGTTTCAATTCCTGATATTTCAGAGAAGAACCAGCCGCAGCTTGTGTACATTAGAAGTGCCTGACGCTGTATTTCAAGCAATTCCATAGCTTTAACCTTCTGATTGTCTGTTAAATCAGGCAAGAAATTTTCGCGTTGAAATTTATTGACAGTATGGCTTCCGCGGTCAAGAATTACTGAAATATAATTATTTCTGACTTCCCATGGATTCGTAAAATATTTAACACCTTCTGCTTCATATATTTTTGAAAGTTCATCTCTTAAGTAATCAAGAGCTTCTCTGAGAGGTTTTCTCCATTTTTGATTCCACCCCGGATGACCTCCTGTTGAGCAGCCGCAGTCCTCTTTCCAACGACCTACACCATGGAAGCAGCTCCAGCTTGAGGCCTGTTTAATATCCGCTTCATAATCACTTTTATATTTATCAAGATATTCGGCATAGTTGGTTATGGTAAATCCTTCGTCTTTTGCCTTTATCTGTAGCACATAAGCAAGAGCCATATCTCCGAATTTTGTGTGGTGTCCGTAACTTTCGCCGTCTGTTGCGATATTGATTAGCTGAGGGTAATCTCTTAGGTCGGAAACACCTTCTTTTAATCTTTTAATAAATTTATTGCCGTCTTTTAATAATTCATCAAAAGCTACCGAACGGGAAATAGCACCGTCATAAAAGAATAAATCAATAAATTTACCCGGAGCTGATTTGATATAATATCTGTAAGAGCGTGCCGGGTCTATATTACCCCAGCTTACATCCTGCCAGTCTTTAGCCCCTTCTTTTCTTATCTTAAGAGCCTGATATGGAGAAAGAACCGTGAATTTAATACCATTTTCTTCAAGAACTCTTAAAGTATCGTCATCAACCGCAGTTTCCGCGAGCCACATTCCTTCGGGTTTTCTCCCGAAACGATATTCAAAATCTCTTATGCCCCATTTTACCTGAGTTTGTTTGTCTCTTTCGTTAGCGAGCGGCATAATTATGTGGTTATAGACCTGCGCCATTGCATTACCGTGGCCGTCATGTTCCGCAATACTTTCTATATCGGCCTTAATGATTCTTTCATAAGTATGCGGTGCAAATT
>DVIU01000229.1 GCA_018711035.1 Candidatus Scatousia excrementigallinarum | reverse complement strand
GCATCAACTTTCGTAGTCTGACGGATTCAATTGATACCAGTACCCCAATGGGGCGCTTTTTCTTTCATGTGATGGGTGCCCTGGCTGAAATGGAGCGTGAACTGATTGTTGAACGAACAAAAGCTGGACTGAAAGCTGCTCGCGCACAGGGGGGATTGGTGATCACTGCCACAAACTTCTCGCAGATCAAAGGAAGCAGGCAGATGGCTACTTGCTTCAGAGTGCGATGCTTGATTTGATGTAAGAATGTCAATGTTTAATAATTAATAGATTATGATGTGAATTTTGAATTGAATTTAAATATTAAAATATAATGAGAGGCCTGTACGCCCAATTAATAATGGGCGTACAGGGTAACATTATTGAATATTAAAAGAGGACTCGAACACCAGCTTTTACGTTGAATGGAACCTCGATGTTTGAACCTTTAGAGTAACCAAGCTCAGAATAAAAAGATGCATTTTTGCCCATCTTAGCATCAAGGCCTAAACTATAATTCCCGATGGTTCCCGAGTTATCATTGTTAATTTTTACACTGTCATTGATCTTAATATAGTTGTCATCAATGAATTCGTGTTCAAGTGATACTTTTAAGTATGGAGTAATATTAGTGTTTTGCCAAACATTTAAGTTTGTCCCTAATTTAACCCCAGCTTCTCCTTTCAATGATCTGTCATTGCCCAAATCAGCCTTCATTCCATTGCTAATCTTAACTTCTTCATTGTTGGCCATGAAGTATTCTGTTCGTACATATGGAGTAACAAATGAATTATCAAACCAAGTATATTTGCCAAATTCTAATGCAGAACCAAAGCCAGTTTGTTTAAAATTAGCAGTAGCAATGTCGGACGAATCAATGATAATCTCCGTAGTGTTATCAAATCGGTTTCCTTTGATTAATCCATCAATGTAGAATCCGTTTTTGTGGATATAGGAACCGTATAAACCAACTGAGTAACTGTCAACATCAGAACGAGTCCCAGATTTTTCTTTTATTTTGTTTTGGGTAATACCAGCGGAGATACCAAAACTAAAATCGCCATGTTCTTTTGAAATGGTTTTGCCTAATCCATACTCAAAACCATTTTGTGTAAGTTTATATGGTTCATTCACACCATTATTAACACGATAATCAGAGCTGATAAATCTTCCCCAAAGATGATTCCCTTCAATATCGGTCAAACTATTATTCAATCTATCAGAGATAGTATGAAATTCATTTGTAAATATTGAAGATGCATAAGATGCCATTGAAAGAACAGTTTTTGCTGAGGATGAAAGTTGATCAGCATGCTGTCTTAAATACCAGTCATCATTATTTTTTTCTAATGTATAGACATATGAGCCAAGTTCAACTTTGCCACCGTCTAATTTAAAAGCATCAACACTACTATTACCAGCGTGAATCAGATGATATCCATCACTGCTTTCTTTACCGCTACCATTAATGCTAACTGTGTTGTTATCGCCAGAAAACTCGGAAATATTAAGAAAATCGCCATTCATACCTTCAACTTTCATAAAGAACGAGGAGTTATTGGCGTTTAGTTTATTGACGTTCAGAGTTTTAAATTCTTTTAAATTTGTTGATAATCTACCATCAAAAGAAGAACGGAAATAAACAGATGAGTTATCCAGTGTCATGTTGCTATTTGTAATATCATTAACAACATAAAGCTTGCTCTGACTAGATAGTGAAATATCTGCATCAGAACCCTCAGCCATATAAATTTCAGCACCGTTTTTTAGAGTGGCATAGCCAGTTAAAATTCCAGTTTCACGAACAAAACCTAAACCACCGTCAAAACTTACATTTTCACCAGTTGCCTCTGGATCTATATCATATTGTCCACCAATGATGGTTGTATCTTTTGCATAGCCGCCAGTATTAATATCTTGACGGCCGCCTTTATTAACTACAACATTAAAGGCAGAACCATTTACACCAATATTTTGATAACCACCGTCATTGATAATGTCACCAGTAGTGATCCCTCCTTCGGTTACTACTTGTTTACCACCATTAATAACGCTATTAGTTGCAGCCCCCCCTCTAACAAAGAACGCCCCATCATTGACAGTAGTGTTGAGGGACTCACCGTTAGCGTAAGTATAAAGACTCCCACCACTTTCAATAGTGGTGTTTTCTGACTTTCCACCAGAATTTATATACTGTCGACCACCATTGGCTAATGTGCTATAAGCTGATTTAGCACCATCATTTACATGCTGGATACCCGTTCCAGTTATTTCTGCGGAATAAGATATAGCACCAGTTTTTAAGGTCTGAATTCCGTTTATTATTTTGAAATTTTTGATGTTGGCGTTATTTACAGTGCTTTTACCACCATCAAGAATAATATCAGAAGCTGCTCCTCCAGAGTAAATGTATTGATGCCCGCCAGTAGTAATCATACTATTTGTAATATTACCATAAACGGACTGCTTACCATCAATAACCTCATTGCTGACTTCTGTTCCTTTTGCAATATTTTGAGTAAATGATGCGGCTAAAGCTGTTGTTGGAATTGTAGAAGCTATTAACACAGCAATTGTTTTTTTATTAAGCATAATGAAACCAGTATATAAAGCGATGAACAACTAATTAATTAATATCTCGGGGCTAAAGAAATATATTCATGATTAATTGTATTAACAGGTGGTTAGTAGACTTGTCTTTTCCTCCAAAATTACATTTTAAAAACATTTTACTTGTAATTTTTTTTTGCAACAAATCGGTATAAATTTCACACAATACTCGGAAAAAATGATAATTACACAATGTTATAATAAGCATTGTTACCATGTTGTTGATGAAAGACACATTAGTTTCATAGTTTATTATTTTAATTTATATTATTGTGTATGTATGAAAGAAAACACAAGCGCGGATGGGACAAAACTGAGACACAAAAGGCCTCACAATGGCTTGCAAGGCTTTACATGTTTTGATGTGGTGGGACGTGTGAGCGCAGTGTTGATGGGGTAATGCTTTGAATTAGAAGCGGATTCTTATAATTCGTAATGCGAAGGTCGTAGGTTCGACTCCTATTATCGGCACCATTCTAACGTCTCCCCAAGTCTACTCAAGTATTTAAAAACCTCTTATAATCAGTATATTAATGCCCCTTTTAGTCTTTTGACGTCTATTTAAGTACCCCAAACTCTACAAGCAATTGAGGGGATTTGCTGTTCAGTTTAGTGGAGATACCCCCAAGTGAAACTCAATGCCCGTCAAATAGACACTGCCAAGCCAAAAGAGAAGGCTTACAAGTTGGCTGATGGTGGTGGTCTGTACCTCCTGGTAAAACCTGGTGGAGGAGAATATTGGCGTCTCAAGTATCGTGTAGCTGGTAAAGAGAAGCTGTTAGCACTAGGTGTGTATCCTGAGGTCACCTTAGCTGATGCTCCTGCAAAACTTGAAGAAGCTAAAAGAGGTATCTCTGGGGGAATCGATCTGATGGAAGTGAAGCGAGAGGAAAAGATTGCCCGGGAAACGCAGTTAAACAACACCTTCAAAGATATTGCCCTTGAGTGGCACAGTAACAAATTATAATCACAATAATAGTGTATATAATTATACATTGTATGCTTGGTAATCATATAATGATAAAAGCTTCCGATAATCAGTATGAGATTTGTCCTTAAACTCCTGGACATGCTTTTCTAAATCTTCCAATGGTATATGTCCATTTATACAAATAAAATTCTAGTGATAAATACCTTCAGGTATGATTAGACAACATCTTTATTCGATGGGGGTTAATCTATATTTGATATCTTTCTTTTAAATAATAACGCCATTAAAAACGCTTTGTTTAATGACGTTTTTTTATTGTTT
>DVIU01000228.1 GCA_018711035.1 Candidatus Scatousia excrementigallinarum | reverse complement strand
ATAATCTTTTGCGACTTTACTCACAATATGTTCTAGCTTCATCTGTTTTCTCCTACATAATGTAGTAATTTTTAGGAAATAATTACTGCTTTATTAATGATGATATATGAATTTCTTTCTATTATACTTTAAAACATAATGTGAAATAAACCACAAAGTAATTATTAAGATGGAGGATTAGTAAAATGAAGAAATTAATTGTTACAGGTATAGATGGTAACTTAGGGAGAGTTGCAGCTAAAGAAATTCAAAAATTAGTTCCAGCTGAAAGATTAATCTTTTGCAGCTATAACGAGGATGCGCTCAAACCTTATGAAAAAGTTGGCATTGAAACTCACCAGACTGATTTTAATCATGTAGAAGGGCTAGAGGACGCATTTAAGAATGGTGAAAAATTATTATTAATCTCTATGCCATTCGTTGGTGCTAAACGTCAGGCCGCACACAAGAATGTTGTCGATGCAGCTAAAGAAGCAGGTGTTAAGCAAATTGTTTATACTTCCTTAGTCAATGCTGATGATCCAACAAATCCAAGTGTTGAAAAGAAAGATCATATTTATACGGAAAATTATATTAAGGACAGTGGCCTAGATTACATTTTCTTACGCAACTCGCAATATGCTGAGGCAATGATCACTAACTATTTTACCTACGTTAAGGGCGATGGTGTTTTGAAGAACAATCAAGGGGATGGCTTAATGGCCTATATCTCCCGTCAAGATTGTGGTAAAGCGGCGGCTTATGCATTGGCTTCTAATGATTATCACTCTGCAATCTTAAATATTAATGGATCCGAAGCAATGACAATTAGCAAATTCATTGAAATTGGTAATGAAGCTACCGGGAACAATGTTAGTTACCAAGAAATTACTGATGAACAGAACTATGCTATTTTTGATGCGATGGGTGTTCCTCGTACAACTGATGGAAAGTTCAAGAAAGACTCTGAAGCACCATTCTCAAGTGACGGGATGGTAACATTTGGTCAAGCAATCCGTAAAGGAAAGATGAGTTTGAAAACCGATGATTTTGAGAAACTTACTGGTGATCAACCCCTAACCGTTAAATACATGTTTGAACACTCGGACGACTTCCAAATTGGTGCCCGGCACTCACAGGATAAGTAAGTTAAATTAGTAGTCTTGTCAAAAAACTATTATGGCAAGGCTTTTTGATTTTGTAATAAAGAGAAAAGCAAAAGCAAGTCATTTTCTAGTAAGATAGATAATATAGAGAGATTAATTAAAGTGTAGGAGATGACTATGAAAGTAGATAAAGTTTTAAACATTATATTAATATCATTGGGAATAACAGTAGTTGGATTAGTGACATTTGTAGGAATTAGGGCAAATCAAGATCATGCTACGAAACATAATAACTACGCTGAATCATCTAAAGTTAGTAACAAGAGTAGGAGTTCTAAGGACACAACAAAATCGGATGAAGTTACCGGCAATAAACTAACAACTAGTTCAAATACTAGCTATCAATTTTCTGAACAAAAAGATAAATCAAATGCAGGAAAAGTTATAAAGCTCAACAGTGTTGAAGAAGCCGAAGCAACGATTAAGCAACACGAAGCGACTTGTCCATATGGTCATGAACCGTTTTATCCAGGGTTAGTTTATACTGGAACATATACGTGTAAATGCGGATTAAAGATTATCTGGTGGGATAAGGCGATGAAGGAAAGCGTTGATAGAGATATGGCGAAGTATTCACATGACCCTGAGGATTACAGCTATGGCACTAGTGACCCGTGGGATGAATCGGGAACATCGGAACCTCAGGATGGCACAGCTGTAAGTAGTGTTGATTAATCTTTAATAAGTTTCAAACCGAGAAAACTAGAAATGATTTATTTGATCTAGATTTCACAATAAATACTATGGTAAAATTAAATTCGAATATGTGTTCGATGACGAGGTACTATATGTGAATGCTGTTGACACGTTAAACAGAGTCATTCCACTTATCAATCAACTTTATTTGGATTATAATAAATATTATTTTAGTGGAAATCCGAAGATATACAGAATGAATAAGCTATCATATACAGATACATTAAATGCAGGTATGCTTTAAAAGCAGCGAAACTTATTGCTTAAAGAAAAAGGGGCTATTAAATTATGATTCAATTAGTAGAGTTGGTTACCGTTGATAATGAAAATTTAGCCTACCATTATGCTTCAGATGATATTGATGCTGTGTTTAATTACGAGAAGAAGTTTAATGACTTAACTAAGGATATTCCGCTTTCATTCAGTTCTCATATTTTGGCTACGGAAGATTCTACATTTGATTCTTTATGTGAAAAGGATCCGTACTTTAAGCAATTCAGAAATTATTCTGACTTAACGAGTTTCGTTAAGAAAACACAAGAAAAAAGTCAACTTACGGAAAGAACATTACTAACCGATGATGATATAAAGAATTATCATTATCTAGAACATAATTATGAGTGACTGCATTTATATTATTTAAAATGATAGCTCTAAGAGATATTTGCACGTTAATGTAGAGCCAATTCTTCTCATGTAAAGATAAAAATATAATATTTATTTATGGTATACGGTGATTTGTGATGAGCAATAAAATGTATGGATATTTGGTTGTGACAAATATTTGTAGAAGACAAATTTATGAATATAAAAAGATATTTTCAAAATCTATAAATTTAAATCAAATAGATAGAAAAAGGTGGAAGCTTAGGTTCAGGAAAAGTAAAAATGGTCTTTATAAGCTTTCATTTTATTTTGATAATAATCTTGAAGGGTATTGGATAGTAATTCCTGCTGAACAACCTTCATTAGATTTAGAAAAGCTTGCTGATCTAAATGAAAAATCTGAAACTCTTTTGAAAGAGGAATGGTTTTATGGGATTAAAGATGAAGCTGGTTTAAAAGGAATGCTTGGACAAGTGGATAATGGTTTCTTTGGATATACACCTTATCCCACAATATTGCATAAAGCTACATATTTTTGGTATACAATTTCAACTAAGCAAATGTTTAATAATGGCAATAAGAGAACAGCACTATTAACATCATTATTGTATTTAAAAATTAACGGTTTTTCTTTTGACATTTTGGATGAAGTTAAGTTATATAATATTTCGATTCAAGTAGCCAATAAACAATTCTCCTATAATCAGCTTTATCAATATATTCTTAGACATAGTTACATTGATTTTGAATTTTCTAAAAGAATTCTTTCAGATAAAAAAGCTTGATGATAAACTATACATATAGTATTATATTTATTATTAGTTAGGAAGGAGCTGAGACAATGAGTAACAGTTTGAAAGGTCAGTTTGTTAAGGTTCCAGCGGTAAAAATCAATGAACTTGTGAATAATGTTGTTAATGTTGACCCTAAAAAAGCTATGAATGAACTACTTGAAGATCCTAAACTGGTTAAGACATTAAAGAAATTATCATTGGTCTAAAATAAAAGATCAATCTGGTATTACTGATAGTAGTAACTATATATGACTCTATAATGAGATTTTCGTTAAGAAGCACTGACGAGAAATTGAATACTTTTCATAAAACAGCTTATGCCTTAATTTTGGCGTAGGCTGTTTTATATTTGGTTACTAAAATAAAACCCTCCCACCTATCGATTTCGCGTTATAATGATGACGTTGAATGAAAAATTTAGGTTTATTATTCGAGGAGGACATTATGAATAAGAAACAAGTATTGAGTTTAACTGGGGTAACTTTGGCTACAGTTGGGGGAGTATCTGTTGCAAACGAAACCGTCAAAGCGGATACGAATGTTACTTCTAATACTGTGCAAGCACAGACACAGCAAACGGCTGACCAACAAGCACAAGTTAAGGTTGATCAAGCACAGAGCAATGTTAATTCTGCTAGTCAAGCAGTTAATAACGCACAAAGTCAATTAACTAGTGCTAATGCAGCTAACTCAGCAGCTCAAAAGGCAGTTACAGATCAACAGACTAACGTAAATTCAGCACAAGCTAACGTTAACTCTGCATCAGCTGCTGTTAGCGATGCTCAGGTTAATGAAGCTGCTGCTCAAAAGAATGCTGATCAAGCAACTCCAGCAAATATCCAGAATACTAAGGACGCTATTAGCGCTCAACAGCAACAAATCAATAAAGATAGTGATACAATTAACGCTGCTAATCAAGAAGTTGCTACTGCACAAAAGGATGTTTCTTCAGCTCAAAGTATTGTTAACGATGCGACTGCTAAGCGTGATGCACAGCAAAAGGTAGTTGATCAAGCTAATGAAGGTATTAAGAATGCTACTGACA
>DVIU01000227.1 GCA_018711035.1 Candidatus Scatousia excrementigallinarum | reverse complement strand
TCATTTTCATGGTGAGGGAAGATTAAGTCAGCACCGCCCGCGTGAATATCAATAGTTTTCCCAAGATATTTACGGCTCATTGCAGAACACTCTATGTGCCAGCCCGGACGGCCTACACCCCATGGGCTTTTATAGCCGAACTTTTCGTCTTTTTTCCAGAGTGCAAAATCGAGAGGGTCTTCTTTATGCTCGCCGATTTCTATTCTGGCACCGCTTTCAAGCTGGTCTATCGGCTGTTTTGAAAGATAGCCGTATTGAGGGAACTTCTTAACCCGGAAATAAACATCTCCGTCAGCTTCGTAAGCATAACCGTTTTTGATTAAATCTTTCACAATAGAAATCATTTCGCCGAGAGTTTTAGTAGCGAAAGGTTCAATGTCCGGTTTCAAAGTATTCAAAGCCTTCATTGAATTTTCAAACTGCTTATACCAGTATTGAGAGACTTGTTCAGGAGTTTTGTTTTCTTTTTCGGCTTTTTTAAGAATTTTGTCATCAACATCGGTAACATTACGGCAATAAGTAACGTCATAACCCTTAAACTTCAAGTATCTGTACAAAACATCCCATGTAATATAACATCTTGCGTGGCCGAGGTGAGCGAAATCGTAAACAGTCGGGCCGCAAACGTACATTTTAACTTTATTTCCATCAATAGGAGTAAATTCCTCTGTTTTATTAGTATAAGAATTATGTAATTTCATCAAATCATCCCTCATTTTACTGCCACAAATTTTTCAACAAATATACTTAAGCGTGGCAGTTAATTTCATATTAATTCTAACACAAAAATACAATCTAAAAACAGGATTGAAATTAAAAGAGAAAAAGTATATAATAGATAATATGACTATAAAAGGAGGCAATATGATTTTTAAACACTCTAAAACTCTTGTCCTGTCTGATTTCCCTTTGAGGGGGGGGGGGCAATTCTAACAATTATAAGGCATTTACATTAGCGGAAGTCCTGATTACATTAGGTGTAATAGGAATAGTAGCGGCAATGACGTTACCTGTATTAAATCAGGCGATAAATAAGAAAGTAAGAGCAGAACAGATACGAACAGTCAAGTATAAGTTCACCAAAGCAACAGAAAAAATGGCAAGTTTGGGCTTAATAGGCCCATATGACAGTACAGCGGCCTTTGTAGCAGAGTTGCAGAAGCATTTAAAAATAATGAAAGAATGTCCGTCCAGTAAATTAAGAGACTGCTGGCCGTATGACACAATAACTTTACTGGACGGTAAAGAATATGAAGTAACGAAACTTCAAACCGGCAAACAGTTTCAAATGAAGGACAGCGACACCGCGGATTACAGCAGTCCTAACATTGGCATAATAACAGGCGACGGAACTCCAATGATACTAAGTTACAATACAAAGTGTGAAGCCTTAGACCCTGTAAAGACCTACGGTTGGTCAACGGAAGACAACAAGCCTGTAGCAAATGCAACGTCAAATTGCGTAGCTGCGGTGTTTGAGATAAACGGCAAAAAGAAACCGAATAAACAAAATGAAGATGTGGCTCTTTTCAACGCAAATGGCCTAGGCAGCAACTGTGCAATAGAACTAGATAACGGTAAATGTTTTACGGCAGCGTTTACACCAACGCCGTTAACAAAAGCAGAGTGCGAAGCTGTAAAAGACGATTTAGGCATAAAAGAATGCTATTATGATATGGATTATTGGGCTGGAGCCGTGAAACAATGCGGCGGTGTAGGAAACATGCCTACAATGGCCGACCTTGCAAAAATAGCAAGTGCAATATACAAGGGCAATCCAACCGTTGGAGCATACAATGATGTAGATAATTTAACCTATGAATCTGGTACTGCTTCAAGCTTAGGTCTTCCAGAGCCCGGCTTCTACTTGTGGTCGGGTGAGGAGTACTCGATATACAACGCATACTACCGATTCTTCGGCCCTACTTACACGAACTACGGCAACCGCTTCGGCAACCGCAGCACTAGCAGCGAGCAGGCGATTTGTCTAGGTGATTAGTTTGAGCGACACCAAGCCGCTCCTTTTAAACTAAATCAGCCGCGCGATATGAACTTCTTACAAGAGGTCCTATCTGGTAGTGTTTAAAACCGATTTTAGCCGCAAGTATCTTTAATTCTTCATATTCTTCAGGTTTATAATACTTTTGAACCGGAAGGTGTTCTTTTGACGGCTGAATGTACTGACCGATTGTAACTATATCAACACCTGCCTGTTTTAAATCTTTTAAAGTTTCTTCAATTTGTTCAATAGTTTCGCCCAGACCTATCATAAAACCTGATTTTGTTGTGAGTTTGCCTATATCTTTAATATATTTAAGAACTTTCAATGATGTTTCGTAATTTCCCTGAGGACGCGCGGTTTTGAATATTTCTTTTGCTGTTTCTATATTATGATTAAACACATCGGGACTGGCTTTTATTATTGTGTCAAGCGAACTTTTTAAACCCTTAAAATCAGGTGTAAGAATTTCTATTTTCACCTCCGGCGTAAGTTGGTGAATTTTTTCAATACATTTTTTAAAATGCTCAGCTCCTCCGTCCGGCAAATCATCCCGTGTCACAGAGGTTATTACCGTATATTTTAAACCCAAATCCCGCACGGCTTCGGCCACATGTATAGGTTCGGTTTCATCAAGCGGTTTTGGTCTTGCACATGAAATATTGCAGTAACGGCAATTTCTCGTACAAGCATTTCCCATTATCAAAAATGTTGCCGTGTTCTTTGTGTAACATTCATTTTTATTCGGACAGCGTGCATTTTCGCAAACGGTATTCAAACATCTGTTTTTCAGGGTTTTTCTAACCTTTCGTGTTGCGTCCGTGTCTATAATCGGTCTTTTTAAGTATTCAGGCAATCTTTCTCGCATAAATTTATTATACAATAATTATTACAGATATTGAAAATTTCTAAAAATATATTTATAATATAATTCAAAAAGGAGTACTCAAAATGAAAAATATAGCAATTTTATTATGTTTGTTAGGATTTGCATCTTCAGCCTTTGCCGCAGGCACGGAAATCATTATGCCTGAAGGCGGATTTCAGGCTCTTGACAATCCTGTTATGACGGAATCCGAATACAAAGAAAGTCTCCGTCACGGCAAAAAATCTAAAACAATGGTTGAACCTCAGGAAACGAAAACTTACGAAAAAAAAGTGAAATTCGGGTCTCAAAATCTTAACTCTCCTAATGCTTACTGGAATCATGGCAGAGTTAATTTCGGTACAGGAAATTTCGGCAACGGTGCTGCCGGTATGAACCGCTGGTAACTACAGCTTAAACAAGCATTCATAGATTCCTTCCGAATAGGTAGGATGAGCAAAACATATCTCTTTCAGCTTGCTGACAGAGATATTGTTTTGTATGGCGATTAATATTTCCTGAATCATTGCCGAAGCCTCTTTTGAGACAATATGTGCACCGACAATTTTATCATCCTGGGAAAGAATTTTTATAAAGCCCTCTGTCGAATTATCACAGTGAGACTTTCCCAGTGCAGAAATTAGAAGTACAGCCTTTTTGTAAGTTCCTTCTTCCAAATCCTGTTCACGTTTTCCGGCCCAGGCAATCTCAGGATTACCGTAAATTACAGACGGTACAAGATTTTTGTCTAACGCAATTCCGTCAATATGTTCTATCGCCTGTTTTGAGGCGTAATGCGCAAGCTGAATCGCACCGCAAACATCTCCGATAAATGTAATTCCGTCGATTTTTGAGATTTCACATGCCTGTCTGCCGATTGCGACAAGAACACATTCCGGCTCTAGTATTTCGCCGTTTGTCAGATAAACCTTTTCATTTTCAATTTTCTCAATCCCAATACCTTTGAAAAATTTTATTTTTTTAGTCTTGAAAATCCTTTCCACACGTTTTGAAACTTCGATATCCGCAAGCGGCAAGAGATTTTCAGCAAGCTCCACAACGGTAACGTCAACACCGAATGCGGCAAAAATTCTCGACCACTCAATGCCAATAGCTCCAGAACCTGCAATAACTATACTTTTTGGCAATTTTTCAAGATTTAAAACATCATCGGAATTTAAAATAAATTTACCGTCAACTTCTATTCCTTTGAAGTTACGCGGTTCAGCACCCGCTGCAACAATGACGTCTTTGCATTCATAAACTTCTCCGGCTGCCTCAATTTTGTTTGCCGAAACAATTTTTGCCTCAGCTTTAACAACATTGACCTTTGCATTTTTCAAAGAAAGTTCCAGATTTTTACGAAGTCTTTCTACAATCTGATTTTTATGTTCTATAATTTTTGCAAAATTAAAACTGACATTTTCCGCTGAAATCCCAAGAGAATCACAGCACTGTAATTCTTCGTAAACCTGCGCGGAATGCAAAATGGCTTTAGTTGGAATACAGCCCTTATTAAGACAAACCCCTCCGACCTTATCTTTTTCAAACATCACAACAGAAAAACCCTTTGCCGCAGCATGAAAAGCAGCGGTATAACCCGCAGGCCCGCTTCCTATTATTCCTATATCATAAATATGTTCCATCAGAGCCCTCCGGAATTATCTTGTGTAAACTCTCGGCAGACGAACTTTTAACCTACATGTAAGTTCATAATTGATAGTACCGAGTATTTCAGCCCAGTTGTCCACTGTATTTTTATCATCAATAAGTGTAATAATATCCCCGACCTGAGCATCAACACCGGTTATATCAAACATCATCTGATCCATTGTAATATTTCCGACCTGAGGAATTTGTTTTCCGTTAAGAGTTCCATAAATTTTATTTGACAGACATCTTGAAACTCCGTCAGCATATCCTACAGGAATTGTCGCAATCTTTCTGTCGCCGTGTGCTATAAATTTATGTCCGTAACTTACACCCTCACCGTCTTTTGCAGTATGTATGTTAACTATTCTGCCCTTTAATGACATTACCGGTTTTAAATCCGGACGGAAACATTGTCCATCCGGCATATCTGTCCATAATCCATACAGAGCAATTCCCACACGGCGCATGTTTGAAGCAGGAATATCATAACACATTGTACCTACAGTATTTTGAATATGTAATAACAGACCTGTGGTGTCAATTTGTGAAATAACCTTATTCCATTTATCAATTTGAACCTGAGTTTTGTTTCTGTCCTCCGCATTTGCAAAATGTGTAAAGATTCCCTGTAAATTCAAATAATCCGCAGTCTGAGCGTTCTTTATAAAATCAACTGCTTCTTCTGACGAAACACCTATTCTATTCATACCGGTATCGAGTTTTATGTGAACTTTTGGTTTAATGCCGGTTCGTTCATAAGCATTTTTGCAGGCGGCTAAATGCTCTTTTGAAAATATTGAAATTGCCAGATCAGCATTAACAGCACTTTCAACAGCCCATACCGGAACAGCTCCAAGAACTAGAATGTCACAGGAAATTTTTGCATTTCTTAAATCAACACCTTCGTCAATCGAAGCAACCCCGAGCATATCAAACCCCGAAGCCAGAAGCGTTGGTGCAAGCATAACCGACCCGTGCCCGTATGCATCGGCTTTTACCACTGCTAAAAGCTTTGTATCTGACGGAACATTTTTTCTTATTTCTTTTGCATTATGTGCAAGATGTTCTATATTAACTTCTACCCATGAATCTCTGTGAATATTTACTTTTGTTTGTCTTATATTTTTCATAGCGTAAATATTATATAACAGAAATTATCGGCGGGCAATTTATTTACGGCAGATTATTCCAGTAATCAGAATCAGTAAGTGCTTTATTTGT
>DVIU01000226.1 GCA_018711035.1 Candidatus Scatousia excrementigallinarum | reverse complement strand
ACGAATTCGTCCACCGTTTCAAACTTTTCGCCGTAAAACATCTCAACTTTCAAACGCCTGAAACAGTTCTCCATTGCTCCGTTATCCATACAGTTGCCCTTCCTCGACATGCTTTGAATGATGTTGTGTTCTTTTAAATACCTTTGGTATTCGGCATGTTGGTACTGCCAACCCTGGTCTGAGTGAAATATTGGCGTTGCTCCCTTGGGTAACTTATCTGTAAGTCCTTGCAACATTTCTCTTATCTGTGCAAGGTCTGGACTGAGCGAAATAGAGTAAGCAACTATCTCTCTGTTGTATAAGTCCATTACAGGAGAGAGGTAAACCTTTTCATTGCAGACTTTAAATTGTGTTACATCCGTAGTAAGCTTTTTAAACGGCTTGCTTGCGGTGAAGTCTCGGTTGAGGATATTTTCTGCAATCTTTCCAACTTCTCCTTTGTATGAATGGTATTGTCCATTTTTGCGTTGTTTGCCGCGTATATTAAGGCTTTTCATTAGCTTTAATACTGTTTTATGGTTAATTATTATGCCGTTTTTATGCAATTCAAGCGTTATTCACCTGTATCCGTAACAATTTTCGTTGCGCTCAAATACTTCCATGATTGCATGCTTGTCTGTACGGTGTTTATCTATGCAGCTTGCCTTTAGGTGGTAATAGAACGTGCTTCGCGGCAACTGCGATATTCTCAGAAGTATTCTCAGCGGAAATGTCTGCCTTAGCTCAGCAACGATTATTGCTTTTTGCCGTTCTTTTGCTCTTCCGCTCGAACTAAGGCATCTAATTTTTTTTAAGTATTCGTTCTCATCTTCAATATATTCAAATCGTTCTTTCAACCGTTGGTTTTTTGCAATTAAGCCGTTTCCAACGCATTTATCCGAAAGCTATTTTAAATTTTTCGCTATACTTTTTTTGTTTGCTCCCGCTTTTTGCCATAAAAATATGCACCCCAAAAGTTTGTCTAACTTTTGAGGTACATATCAAGAACCGGTGGATTTCCAAGCTAAAGCTCTATAAAGAAACAGCGAGGATACACCCTCGCTGTTTCTCTGACTCATCCAAAGAATGTGTTTTATAAAAATATTTGTTTTTCTGTAATTCCCTATGAAATACACCCTCAACGGAACATCTTTGTTTATAAGTAAATATTATACCGTCTCTTTGCTCCAAATCTCTGGTGTTTTTCCGTCTTCTGTATAATGCCAGAAGTTATCTTCGGTTACAGCACCTTCACCTTCAAACGGATTGCTTTCGCTATAATAGTAGCATGTAGCAGAGAGAAGAATCTCCGCATTTGTCTTGCTTATTTTATTCCATTCCTCTTTAGTACCACCAAAGTAAACCGTTGTTATAGAATCACAGTTCAGGAATGCGCCATTGAAGAATCCGCTTAACTGACTATCCTTGTCAAATATGATCGTTTCCAAATTACTACATCCGCTGAACGCACTTTGTTTAATCCATACAACACTTGCGGCAATTCTAACGGAAGTTAATGAAGGGCAATCACGTAGCGCACCGCTACTAATTTCTTCTCCGCTTGTAATAACTACGGCTTTAAGGTTTTCATTTCCTATAGATCCTGCCAATATTGAGGGAATCGTTGCCTCTTCTATAAAGCAGCCGTTGAACACACCTATCCCCTTACTGGTTACACTGTCAGGAATAGTAATAGTTTTCAACGAAGTACAATTAAGGAATGCGTATTGACCGATACTATTCAAGCTGCTTCCTTGTTCAAAAGTTATTGTAGATAAATTGGAGCAACCTTCAAAAGCGCTATCCCCTATACTTACTACGCTGTTAGGAATATCAATGCTTGTAAGTGAAGTACAATTGGAGAATGCTGAATTTCCGATACCGTTTATCCCGTCTGAAATAGTGACATTGGTAAGAGAAGCGCAATCACTGAACGCATTGCTTCCAATAGCCGCTTCACCTATAATGACAACGGTTTTCAGATTGCTATTCTTAATATGGGTTATAGCCGTCGAGGGAAGCGTCGCATTCTCTATAGGGCAATACATGAAAGCAAAAATTTCGATATTTGTCACACTTGCGGGAATCGTGATAGAAGTAAGCGACGTACAATTATAAAACGCTGAATTACCGATTCTCGTTACACCTTCCGGTATGACAATAGATGTCATCTCTGTAAGTTTCTGTTCGCCGATATACACTTTATCTTTATTTAAATATTCAAGCCCTTTAAATTCGCACCAGCCTGCAATATCCCCCTCATAATATAAGCTTTCCAAAGCGTCGCAACCTTCAAATGTTTTATCCTGGATACTGACAATAGTTCCAGGAATCGTAATAGAAGTAAGAGATGTACACTCGTAGAACGCCTTGTTTTCAATGCTTTCCACACCGTTGGTTAATATTATGTTTTGGATATATAAAATGCACCGTACAAAATGTTACCGCCCGTAATGGTAACAGACGTTAAACTTGTCGGTATGTAAAAAGATTCACTTACTCGAGTAGTACTATTCACGTAATATTCTTGAAATGCTGAAGTGCTACCTGTAAAGCTGGTTGTGCTAAAGATATAGCCAAAAGGATACTGATTTGTATCGGAAGCCGTCTTGATACTATCCCCCACAAAAGGTAAAGTCATACTTTGTAATGACGAACACCCCCTGAAAGCATTGGGCGAGATTTGTTTTACGCTCTGCGGAATAGATACGGAAGTTATAGTTGATTGATTTTCAAAGGAGATAATACGCAGAACCGGTAAGTCCTTGTATTCTGCCGGAATTATCACATCCTTTTCCCCAAGACTTACCCCCTTGGCAGAAACCATATATCCCGTACTATCGCTATTCAATGTAAAGATAAGCCCACTCGTGCCACGGACGTATTTTGCATAAATTTCAACGTTGTAAGTCGTTCCTGCGGGAATCGTTTCAATTTTTGTTTGGAACTCCGCATCCGAATACCAGCCAAGGAAGATATAATTGTCCTTCTTTGCCTCGATCAGGTTGAGCTCTACCACGTCTTCCGCCGTATATTTGGGGATTGACGCCGTAAGTTCTCCACCGTCCGTATGTGCAGTCACATGATAAAGAGGAACAAATTTCGCATACAGTACGACATCTTCCGCCCTGTCCGAAATCGCCGTTACGAGTTCCGTGTAATCGGCATCGGCATACCAGCCTGCAAATCGATATTCACTGTCTGCATCGGCAACATCTTCAAGCCACTCCGGAACAAAATATTCCGAAGCAATGCGCGTATCTGTTTCCATCGCAGCTGCATAGTCAGGCAGTACATAGGTAACATTATAAAGTTTTTCAAAACGCGCGTAAATCGTTAAGCCGTCAGAGAAGGTTGCATAATCGAACGACAGGATTTCCCGACTGTAATCCTCGTCGAGGTACCATCCCATAAAGCGGTACCCTTCCTTTGTTGCGGGGGACAGACTAATTATTCCGTCCTCCACGGAATACTGCACGGGATTATCGGTATCATTTACTCCGCCAGACAGCTCATATTGTACGTAACTGTAAAGAAGATTGTATTTTGCGAGCAAAGTAATATCGGAAGCGATATCCATGCAGGACTGTGCAGTGTAAAGTTTTCCATCATACATCCAGCCGACAAAATCGTAACCGAAACGCTCCGCGACAGGCAACTTCCCGAAGGCGTCGCCGAACACAATGTTATTATAGCGCCACTCGGAAACCCCTTGCGTTGTGCCGTTTTCGCCATTGATTTCCAATTTGATCTGTCGGTTGATATCAGACATGAACGTATAAAAATCTGTGATGCCGCTCCCGGACCGTTCCTGAACTGTAAACGTCGTCTGCACCTTAATTACCGTTCCGACATCAAAAATCTTTTCTATCTCTGCAACATATTGCCCGCGTCCATTGCTGTCTGTATAAACGCCGGCACCTTCAAAAGCCGAATAACTGAGCGCACTCTCGTACACGTATATTACCGTATTCACTGCCTTTACGGTGTACGGTACGTACGAACCCGTTCTGAAACTCAGTACACTGCCAACAGTATACTCGCGTTTTGAGCCGTCAATAACGTAGTATTGCGTCGTCGTAAAGGTGCCTGCGGTTCTATAATACCCCGTACTTGTTCCGTAATTGACCGCATCCTGCGAATACGGACTCGTATGGCGTTTGCAGTATAAGTTCAAGTCTTCCGTAACGGGTACGGAGAAGTCGTAAGGCTCCGTTTCACAGTTTTCATCCGTGTGCCAGGTGTAATAGGCTCCGACAACCGAGCCGTAATTGACAGGAACAGTCAGAGGATTGTCTTTATCGACCGTGATCTCCCACGACTTATCCGGAGGCAGACGGAAGGTTCCGTCGCTGTGAAGCGTTACGGTATAACTCACCTCCTGAGAAACCTTTCCCTCACCATAGTCATACTCTACGCGATATGTATTGGGGGTAAATATAGCACAAAGATATATATTCTCATCATATGCGCTAAAGTCGATTTCAAACAAACCGTCATCACCGCCGTTTACCGACCAACCATGGAAAGTATAGCCGTATTTCTCCGCCGCAGGCAAAACAAGACTTCCGTCCTCCACCGTAAAGGCAGAAGGGATATCCCCGTCGTAGGAACCGCCCTGCGCATCCGTTACGATTTCATGGCTGTTCAGCGTCCACTTCGCATAGATCTGCACGGAATTAACACCCATGCGGAATTCGGCGAAAGGCGTGCTCAATGCTTCGTCTGCGTACCATCCTGCAAACGTGTAACCGAAATAGCTTACCTCGCCCAATTTTTGGCCGAGATATTCCTCCGTCACCACCGTATAATAGGGCACTTCTATTGTGGTTTGGCTTTCTCCGTTGTTAGTGTATGCCATAAGACTGAATTCGTTGCGCACAAACTTTGCGTAAAGGCTCAATTCATGCGCGGGGACGGTCGTATAAATGTTCTCCGTTTGAAGACCTTCGTCGACGTACCACCCTGCAAATTCATATCCGGCAGGATCCCAGCCCTCCACTTTCGGCTCAGGATAAATGAGCTCCGTGCCGAAATCAAGCGTCTTGGACTCAATTTTTACCCAACTACCGTCCGGATTCATCGTATAGTAATGTACTGTGTACGGATTGACCGTATATTGAACCGAGAGTTCAAGATCACCTGTTAATACGGCATTGCCATCCTTCTGATAATCATTCCCTTCCGCGTCCTTGAATCCTGTCGCCGTGTATCCTTCCTTCGGATACAGATACTGCGCAAGCGAAATCTGCGCACCCTCAACCTGATAAAGGCGCGTCTTTTCTATGCCGTCGCTCTTGACCGAGAAAGAATACACATTGAATTCCATCTCCGCCCATTCGCCCTTCGCATAGTCGTCGTTGCAAACCATGACATACAGCGTATGCAGACCGGTTCCGCTCCACGTATACGTTTTAAGGTCTACGGAAAGCGCCTCTGTCTTGACAGCCTCTCCGTCGTCCAGTCTGACCAAGTAGTATTCCGCCTGAGACTGTGCCGCCCATGAAACTACCCCCTTGTCGAGCACGGGCGTCACTTTCTGGGTGATCACAGGAGTATCTTCCGCAAACACCTTCAAGGCAGGTGCACTGTCGACAAATGTCAGCCATTTATCGCTCAGTGTGATATTATTGTAATCCACCGCATAGCTGGTCTCACAAATCGCATCGTTGATTACATTACCAACAATATTTCCTGATACCTCATCTTCCCCGCCGAAATTTTCTGTGGCCGGCGCATTACACACAAAGCTGTCTGAAATGGCTTGGCAGTACAAAAAAGCTGTCATTTTAATACTTAACAAGTGTTCTGAATCGATTAGACCATAATTTTCATCATTTAATTGTTCCATTTCATGGGGAATGTGCCGAAGAAAAATATTCACTTTAATTTTCGGCTTGTTGTCCAACGATCCACTTTGCAAATAATTTCATTTCTTGTGTTTCTTCAGAAATCTCCAATGTATCTGTATCAAAATTCCATTGATTTATACAATCAGCTTCTTGAAACCAACCTCCAAATGTATATCCATCTCTTTGCGGAATGGGCGGAATGTATGAGATCTTCTCACCGTTTTCGTAATAGTCGATATAGTAATAATTGTTTTCATCATAATTGAGATTATAGCAAACATTTGCCTTTAACAGACTTCCGTGATAATATTGCGATAACACCTCATCAAACGCTTCATAGCTTTCGGCGGGAACATATATTGTGGCATCTCGGTCCGTGGCAAGAATCCCTAAATCGACCACTTCACCACAATAAAATATTTTCAGACCTCCCGATGTTAATTTCATATAGCCATCACAAATTTCTTTTATGGTATGAGGAAAATAACACCTTTCAATGATTATCCCATTTTCGCTAGACGTATGTAAATAGCCATTCCCGCCAAAGCCTAAACCGCTATTAAATCCGATTTGCGAAACGGTATAACCTTGAATCTGCTCAGGGAAGAAAACCGCCCCCGTCTCGGGATAAGTTCTCACGTCTCCAACTGCAACATTGTTTTCATCTATAGCCTTACAAAAGAAATTTTCGTCAACCACGTCGTTATTCAGTTGTCCGAAATTGCACCCCGTAAGGCAGGAAAGCACAGTAAAACATATCAACACGGTGGCAAACAAGCGCTTCATCAAAAAAGTTCTCCTTTTACTGATTTTTTATAATATCGATGGGCTTTTTGTTGGATAATTTTAAGAGGGGTATAAAACTTAAAATAACCATTATCAGTCCCGTCAGTAGTATTGTAAGATAAGTAAATACATTCACGTCAAAATATGCAATATTTGTAAACGGAATCGTTTGCAGTAAAGTATTTGCAATATATACGCCCGAATAAATAATACCCAAAGTTATCGCGAACGAGAACAGCAACATACATATCATTGAAAAGAGGTATATAAAAATTATGTCCCTGTTGTTGTACCCGATTCCCATTAAAATTCCAATCTCTTTTTGATTGTCCCGAATTTTGGTGTTGACCAGATTAATTGTCGAAATTATAGTTAGAATTGAAAGGGCGACAGCAACGGCAATCAAAAAATAACTTATCTGACTTATGATATACTCTTTTTCATAAATCAGCATAGCTTGTGTTCCGGCTACTACTATTGATTGGTCCCTTAATTCCTTTAACACCTCCTCCTTATTATTCAGTGCGCCCCATTGTAGTTGCGAAACATAATGGTCTGAAAGGTCTGTGTTCTCAATATCAAAACACTCCCTTGTTCCATAGACGGAAAAAAAGGCCTCGCCCTCTATATCATAGTTGATATTTGAATCCACACCGACTATTTTTTTATGCGAAACGTCAACGACTACCTCTCCGTTGGGATCTCTTATTAAAATATCGACCGTCTTGCCCAGGTTTGATAGCCCGTCGGTAAAATAGTTGCCACTTTCTATCCCATATTGGTAGTTCATTCTGAAGCTTTCCCAATCGATATTGCTCCCGAAAATATAATTGTACAGTTCACCGTTTACAACTATCTCATCGTTGCCAAGTCCTTTAAACAGTACACCTTCTCCGCTATCGTTTTGTTGGGTTGAATTCAAATATCCCGAATTATCAAAATATTGCAGAAATACTGTACTGCTGTTATAGATATTGATATTCGATAGGGTTGTGCTATAATCGGCTTCGGTTGTATAAATCTGATAACCTTCGTCATGACGATAATTACTGGTGTTTATTCCTATATACATTCCGTTAAAGGTGCCAAGCGTAGTATATATGACATTATATTCGTAATTGAGCTTATAATTATATGTATTAGTATAATTTCTTTTGTCTTCAAAAACTGCTATCTTATCTTCCCTTTGATTGCCCCTTTCATCTAAATATTCTTTATAATCGGTTTTGAATACTCCTGCAATCTCAAAGAGAACTGTGTCCTGATATACAACTTCCTGTCCCAATAAATCTTCATAATTTGTATAGGATAGATGACTGTAAGCATCGTTCAGATTGATAATTATGTCAACATAATAATCTGAAATGCAAGCTTCGCCATCACCCAGGCTATGATTGGCGTAAAACTCTCTGCCTATATCGACATTGTCGCAGATAAATACTGTTCCGTGTATCGTACGATATCCGTCAAAATAGCTATTTTCCAAAAAATATTGGGATAAATCCTCTCTGATCGGGTATCTTTCCGAGGTATTGGATACGCCGTCGGTTGAATTGTTTTGAAGTACAAAGACCGTTTTTTCACCGGATAAAGATTGTGCAATGCTGTGTTCGGAATTATAACTAAGACAGATTTGCATGGCACACACAGTTATTAATGAAAACACAAGCAACGAACAGGCAATCAGAGTTTTAAATTTTTGCTTAAATAAATTTTTGAATCCAAGTTTTAGTTTACACCTGAACGGTACTTTGTTGACCGTTTTACTATTAAATTTCTCGGCTGTTTTTTCGCTTGAAAATTGCTTATCAGATATAATTTCCCCGTCTGAAATTCTTATCAGCCTGCCCGAATACTCTCTTGCCAATTCTTCATTGTGCGAAACAACAATTACGGTTTTCTCAACAGAAATATTCTTTAATAGATTAAATATTTCTTTGCTTGTACTACTATCCAGATTCCCAGTCGGTTCATCGCATAGCAAAATCGATGTATTTTTCGCTAAAGCTCTGGCTATTGCAACTCTCTGTTTTTGTCCGCCCGACAATTCGTTTATTCTTCTTTTTTCGTAACCGGCCAAATCGACTTCCTTTAACACTTTGGCTATTTTTTCTTCCAGTACTTTTTTTGGGCAAGTAGAAACGGCGATAGCTATATTTTCATAAACGGTTAAATTTTCCAACAGATTATATTCTTGAAAAACAAACCCCACATAATTTTGTCTATACTTCTCTAATGAAATATCTTTGCCTAAAACACATCCTTCAATAGATATTTCTCCTTGATCTGCCAAATCCAATCCACCGATGAGGTTCAGAAAAGTTGTTTTACCACTGCCTGACTGCCCCACAATAAAAGCAAGTCCGTTTTTATCAAGAGATAAACTAATATTGGAGAGAGCAATTACATTTTCTTTTGACGCAGTATGATAAATTTTTGTTATGTTATTTAGCTTTAACATAGCTTACCTCTTTAATAATTTTATTTTTCACTTTCCCCAATTCCTTTTAGATAAAAATAGTACATCCTGTTTCATACCTTTGTCATTCCTATATCTTTCAATTACGCAGTAATCTCTTCCTATAGTTCACGCGGAATCATCGTTTGGAAATTGCCGTTCGCTTCCTTATGCTACTCTCTATTTTTTCTTCATATTTTCTACGGTACTGTCTGCGTGCCGTATCTTCTTTTCTCGTTACCATCGTATTCCTTGAGAAACTTATTACCATTATAGCTAACAATGAGCAAAAAGTCAATATATATACTACAATCCCTTATAGTACAAATCTGGCATCGAGATACCGTAACCGCGATACGAAATCGCTGCCGAATGATTTTTGCTGCAACGTACTTATTCAGAATTACACACATTCCAATACCATTGTAATCAAATGTCATTAGTTCGAATCTGACACGTCGAGAAATGATAGCTGTATTTTTGCAACATTTTGCCCCGTTTTTTGGCTGCATAATTTCAACGACTATTCAATAATTATGCAATTTTAGGCAAGAAAAAAGCGAGTATTTTGCATAAATACTCGCTTTTTTTGAATTGACAGCTTTTTTGTACTGCCAACATGGTGCCCGATGCAGGACTCGAACCGATTTGACTATTCGTCCCGACAAGCCCGCCCACATAGACAGAACTGATCGACCAATCGATTGGACTTGATGAGCTTTCCATCGACAAAAACGCTGTTCCTTCTGCGGAACAAGAAGAAAGGCTTCCCTCGTTTACGCCGACAAATCCGCCCAATTCCATTTGGTTAAATCCGCTTAACAGACGCATGGATACGCTGCCAGCCGAACGACTCTCCGTGATCTCTCCGCCGCTTCCGTTTCTTCCCGCAAATTCACCTGCTGCGATCTTATAATATTTCAATCCGCCAAAATACAAAGCCAGGTCCACACTGCTTTCACTGCGAGTGATGACGCCGCGGTTATCGCCCGCGAATCCGCCTATATACACGGGCCCCGTACCGCTGATCGAATTTCCTGTGGCTGCGCAATTGATTTCCACCAGACCCTTTGCACGGCTGTCCTCGATTCTTCCGTAATTGCTTTGGCAGATTATTCCGCTGAAACCAAAGGAGGACATCCGATCCGCCTGCATCTGAATATTGATCTCGGCAGTAACATTCTGAATCAATCCTTCAATTCTTTCGCTGTTCTCCGAGGATTTTTCCTGATTACCGGCGACAGCATAAACAGGTACCGTCGCGCTACCCGTTACTTCGCTGTCCGAAATTTTTCCGTAGTTCGTTACTGCCAAAAGACTGTAACCGTATCCTTCCGCTTTCGTGCTATCAAACGCCACAGTTAGCCCGGTCAGCGTACCGTAATTATACGTAACAATCACATCGCTCGCAACTTCGGAAAATTGCAACTCCAGATTCTGAATTGTACCGCCCTGTTCGATCGTATCAAACAGCGGAACAGCAACCATATCGTCTCCAGTGGCAGTCAAATCGGAAATAACATGACCATTTCCGTCCAGCGTACCTGAAAAGTTGCCGATCTGCTGCACTTGAGCGCTGTTCAACTGATGCTGTTCAGAAATGCGGAAATTTTTTTCCGAAAAATACGAAATATTGGAAAAATGTTCACCCGTAACGATCTCGTAAGGATCTTCTTCCGTACCGTTTCCCGCCGCAAACATATCAAAAGTAAACTCGATTTCCGCAATATCAGAATTATTCTTTTCTTCTTCTGCCAACGCAATCAAATTTACTTTATACTTTCCGACTTCTATATTATCAATGCTATAAGAAGTTTCACTCGTTTGTAATTGATGTTCAACTTCATTTATGGTCAGTTTATACCCGATCGCCCCGGAAATTCTGTTCCATGATATGATATTTTTATCAATATCCAATGCGGGTCTATCTAATTTATCTTCGGGATCAGGTTCAGGCTCTGGTTCACCATCTGCTGAAGAATAAACTCCGTCATAATATGAAAACTCCAATTCTCCAAAAGCTAAATCAAGTTCTGATTCATCTTTATTTGCAAAAATACCCACAGTATAATCACCATCATCTAATCCAAATTCATTTAAATTACATGATGGCTCACTATATACCATCGAATTCATGCCAATAACAAGACGATAAGTATTTGCACCTTTATAAGCATTCCAACTTAAAATACCTACTTCCGTCAAAGTTATGCCTGTAATATCCCCGGGTTCGTCAGGTTCTTGTTCGTCAACAGAACAAGAACTACAAGCAAAAATTACCATAAGTGCTAATAGTACAACAAGTAGTTTTTGTTTCATAAAAATCCTCCACTTCATTTCTCTCAATTAAACGCTACAATTAGGCTCTCATTTTCGTGAGCATAAAAGCTCACGGTATAAGGCTCTACAGACATCTTGCATGAAATAAAAATTCTGCTATGCAGATAGTTAGGATGCCCGAAAGCCAAAATAACAATATTTTCTCATGTCCCCTCCAATTCATCTATATTATATAAAAAAAGCGTGCCTTCAACCGAAGACACGCCCTGCATAGTATCTCCGATTGTTGGCACAAAACTTTCCGTGTAATGGAAATAAGAGATACGAAATACCTGTTCGTATCCATTACATGGAATTATAAAGTTCTGTGCCAATTTTAGTATAGCATAACAGCAGTTAAAACACAAGTTTTCAGTACAAAAATTCGGAAAATTTAAAGCTTTCTATCTGTCCTTCCATACCCCCCATTGACATAACTGTATTATATAAAGATCATAATTTTATTAGAAAGCTTCATCATCAATTATTAATCAATCTCTCTTTCTTTGCTTGCTCTCTCAAAGCGTCATATCCGGCTTCTATGAGCTTAACTTTTGTTAGTCCGTTTTCTTTAAGAAAAGCATTGATTTCTTCGTAAAGCTCGCGCGGAATCATCGTCTGGAAGTTGCCGCAAGTCTCCCTGCGCTTTTCCTTATTCCTTTCTTCATACCTGCGATTTGCCAACCTCTGCGGCGTATCTTCTTTGCGTGTAACCATTTTCTTCTCCAACACAATTTTTCTTAATTATAACATATCGCCCACAATATCGCAAACGGCAAATTATTAGTTCACTGTCTTGTTATGATTAAATTTCAGCTACTGCCCCAATACAGTTATAAATAATCTCTACTTCCTGGCTACACTGCTTGTCGCTCTTACGCGCATGAATAAGAATTTTATCTATGAACGTTCTTACAACTTCTGGAGTCAACTCAGTCAGCTCGGTGTACTTTTTCACGAGCCGCATAAAACGCGATATATCTTCTTCGTCCTTCTTAACTGCTGCAATATCTGCCCGAAGAGCCTTTATTTTCTCGGTCAACTCCGCCTGCTCCTGCTCATAAGTTTGCGCCAGCTTTTTAAACCTTTCTTCGGTAAGGCTGCCGCACACCTTATCTTCATACAAGTTCTGGATTATCCTGTCAAGCATAGCTATTCGTTTTTCGGTCTCCTCGTATTCCCTATGTTTGTCTGCCGAATCCTTTGTAGACTTACGCTTACTCTTCTCTTGGAGCATTGCCACAAATTCCTTTTCATGTGCCTTTGCCATTCCGAGAACACGTTGCAGATCTTCGAGAACAATTTTTTCAACCGCATGCAGCGTTAT
>DVIU01000225.1 GCA_018711035.1 Candidatus Scatousia excrementigallinarum | reverse complement strand
GACTAGCTTGACTTGCGCTCTCTGATGCAGAGTGACTAGCTTGACTTGCGCTCTCTGATGCAGAGTGACTAGCTTGACTTGCGCTCTCTGATGCAGAGTGACTAGCTTGACTTGCGCTCTCTGACGCAGAGTAACTAGCACGACTTGCACTTGCAGAAGCACTTTGAGCCGGCGTTCCACTACCAGATTCACTACCAGGATGATAAGTATTGAGATTATCCCAGTAAAAAGAGTTGTCAGCACCGTAATTTGTGGTAGTACTTATGGTAGTACGTGTTTTTAAAGGTGCTTCGTATTTACCCTGTTGTGTTTGTGTATTCGAATTATAAGTGGTTGTATAAGTAATAATATACCTTGAATTAGATGGTTCATCTGTAGGCATATTTATAGTTAAGCTTTGATTATCAGAATTCCAAGAAGTAGAATCGGTTACATCCGTTACTTGAGAAGGAGAAGGATCAATATAAAAACTTTGATTTGGCTCTGCATCATCGTTTATACGATAAACTTTATATTGAAGTGGTCCTTTACCACCGCCTTGTCCAGGCATAAAATTAATATCAGAATCTTCTAAATTTTGAATATCTACCGATACGCCATTTCTTAAATCATAACCTAATGGATTTACATAAACCACTGAGGTAACCTTATGATCAGTAAAATTAGTTTTCGTTATGAACGCTTCACCATTAGCAAGATCATAATAATATCTATTTGAAATTGAAACAGTGCCGCGTTTAATTGCTGTATATTGAACATCAACTTTTCTGCTAATTTGTTGATTTCCAATTCCAACTTTTAAAGTTTCAGTACTATCATTAGGAACATTTTTAGGATCAATAAATAAATTAAAATTAATGTTACCGGAAACATTATTATGAGTATTTACATAATCAGTAAATACAAGACGAGCTTTATTTTCTGTTATAGAAGAATTGGATTTATCTTCTTTTGCAATAACTTTACCTTCTGGGTCTGTAATCTGAATTCCTGTATCATATGATGAATCATTGGGATCATGAGTACCATAAAGATTCATGTTATCACTCCAAGAAATATCGAAGAAATCACCAGCTCCCACATCTTTTGGCACAGTAAAACTAATATTAGTATGTAACCCTTCACTCATTTCTGGATGAATTGTTGGTGTTTGTCCAGATTTAATTTCATTAGTTTGTGATTGGTCGTTATAAGTAAAATATGATAAAGTGGTATCAACATTGGTTAATTTATTGCTTACATCTTGATCATGTGTTTTCATCGTCTGACTTTCAACTGGTTTCGTTGCTATAGCTTCAGTTAAAAGTGCTTTCAAATCAAAATTCTTAAGTGTTCTATATGATAAAGAGGATAAATTTTCATTATTAGCTTTCAAGCTTGATAAAGATTTATTACTATTATTGCTTATAATACTATCAGAAATATTACTTAATCTCGTCGAAACAGCGGACGCTGAATTATTATTTGAATTACTATTTACTGATGAAATCGAAGCAATAGATTTTGAATTATTACTTACTGATGAAGTTGAAGCAATAGATTTTGAATTATCATTTACTGATGAAACGGAGTCAGTTAATTTTGATTTATGAGTTGATTTATTTTCCGAAGATAATACCGAATCAGTAGACTCTGATTTAACATCTGAGGTAGTTGACGAACTTTCTTTATCTTCTGAATTTACAGTTTTATCCAATTGGGTTTTAGAATTATTTTGTTCTTGTGCAACACTACCCTCATTTTGGATTTTATTTGCTGATACAGAACCTACAACTGCCGAATTTTGATCTGCTGCAGTTTGTTCAGCAGCGTGAACAGTGTTGTTTGGCATAAATGCCATTCCTGCAGCACCAGCACCTAAAACGGCACCAAGGCCGGCTAACTCGCGAAGAGTCTTATTATCCCCTTTATCGTTTAAGGCATCAGGGTCAACAAGCTTCTTCTTTTTATTTTTGTTAATCCCATACTTAAATTGTTTTCTCTTTTGATCTCTATTTTGTTTTTTCATAATTGTCACTTTCTAAAAGTATCACTACTAAATTTACTTATTAATACCTGCCGCAACTTTCATTATAGAACCTTGTTATTGAATATTCAATATCTTCTTTATTAGCAGCGAATTTCAGCACTTTAATCGTTATTCTTTGCAAGTAGAATAGTAAGCGTCTAAAAACAAAGTATGGCTCTATGATAAATCCTGTTGATAGATTTCTATGATATTCTATCAATGGGATTTTTTGGTAGAGAGCCATTTTTTATTCCCACTAAAACTTCATTGAAAATAGCATCATAGCTACAATGATTGCAAAAATGATTATTACAACAATAGTTTGCCACGAATGGTTATCATCAGGTTTAGTATATGCTTTACGTTTATCCTTTTCTACTTCGTCTAAACGATCCAGCGCATGTTTTTCTACTAAACTTGGTTTCTTCTTTTCATCATCATTTTTCATTTCGTACACTTCTCAAATGTCTTTTTAAATTCATCAATGGAAATATCGCCAGCCATCTTGCGCTGGTAATCAATATTATCTTTCATTATAATTCTATCATTTAAAGAGGT
>DVIU01000224.1 GCA_018711035.1 Candidatus Scatousia excrementigallinarum | reverse complement strand
ACGGAATTTAAACAGAAAATAAAAGAACTCGATACGCTTTATCCCAAAGAAACAAGACCGCCAAGACCGAAATTAAAAGCGGATGAAGGAATAATTGCGGGCAAGGGCAAAATGGGGGCCGCAATTGCTCTGTTGTCTGTTGCTTGCGTCGCTTTTGGCGCGCTTGCGGTTCATTTCAAAAGAAAAAAAGAAAAGACATTACAGGATACCCAAAAAAGCATAAATGCGTTTTCTGCGGTGCAAAATGATAAAATAAAGTTAAGCATGGGTGAATTTCTTACAGGGTTAAAAAATAATTAATTTGCTGTTCAAACTGTTTAAATATTTTGTTTTAAATTTGTAATAACGCCATGTATAAAATCAAGCTGTTCATCTGTTAATTTAGCCAAAATGGCATTTATTGCAATAATTTTATCATTTTTAGGTAAATTATTTTCGTAAATATCTTTAAAGTCAAACAATTTAACGGGTTCTACATTTAAAGCCCTGCAAATTTTATGCAAAATAACAGAAGATACAAAAGATTTTCCGCTTTCAATTCTTGATAAACTTGCAGGCTCAATTCCAATAAGTTCAGCAAGTTTTGTCTGTGTAAGCTCTAAATCTTCTCTGTATTTTTTAACTTTTAACCCAAAATTCTTTTTAAGTCTTGATAATGTAATCATAGCTTAACATTAAATGCTATGATTGCGTTTTACAATGATAATTAAGACATATATTGATAATATAGATATAAATATACCCTTACGGGTAATATACAACTGTATTTTAATTGTTTAAAATTTTATAAAAGAGAAATACAAAAAGGAGTGCGAAATGCTTTTGGAAAAACAAGAAATACAAACAACATTGTATGAATTTACGGGAATCAAGAATATTGACATTCAAAGATTAAGCGTTAAACGTGCAGAACTTTTTGAAATGTGGCACAAGTTATCTTTTTATGCCAAAAAATCAAAATCTTTCTATATGGTTTATTTGTATTACTTTGCGGTTAATATTGTGCGGGCGATTGCAATACTTGAATATGAAAATGATTTATAATAAATGGTTTCTTGTTAAAATTACCTTTACTTGACCTGATTATAAAATAATTTGTGATATTATAGTCCATATAATTTGAGCAATATTACAAGCTCGGCAGGGTGCCGCCCGTTATCTTAAAGGCGCATTTGGGGTGTTGCTAACCAATGTTTAAAGAAACAAAAGCACCAAACCTGTAAATCTCGTTTATCGGCAGGATGGGATATTCAAAAAAATATCCAAATAAAATAAGGGGGTATTTTGCCCCCTATTTAATCTTCTGGTAATACCATTTGATTTTTTGCCTGTGATAATCACCCATTATATAGGCTTGTCCGCTTTTTTCAGGCATTTTATTTAAATCAATTTTACCTATGTTTTGGACAAGATATTTATTCCACGGACAAAGTTTTTCTATGGTTTTATCTTTGCACATTTCACCTATTTCAGCATGGGTGTAAAAATCAAAAGGCGAAAGATTATACCTTGCAATAATTCTTGCACAGTGAAACCAAAACGCCTCTTGCTGCACTTTTGTAATAGGTGTTCTGTTAAGTCCTCCGCAGCAGGCTATATTATATGTAATTGAGTTCATCCCGCCAATTGATGAGGCTGTTCCCTGAGCCTTAGCGGGTATTAAATTTCCCGAACCGTCAATTAATGCTTGATAACTCGATTTATCTTTTGCATTGGGTTTATAATTTCCTGCTGTCCAATGTCCTATAACGTATAGTACTTTTGACATTGTTATAACTCCTTATGCTGTGTAAGTGTATTTATTATTTCCCTTTGTCCGCGTTTAAGCTCCTTGAAATCTTCTTTGACATCATCCTTGAAATACTGGAAAACCTGCAGGGAAATAAATTTCTTATCGGCATCCGATAATATTTCACGATGTTTCTTTTCAAGTTTTTCAGGAGTTACAAAAATGTTAAACTGAACAAAAAACCCGAGAACCGCTATTATTATTGCGGCGTATGGCAAGTATTCAATCATTCTGCACTACCTCTTTATTAAGAAGTCTTGCAGCTTGAGTTAGCTTATTTCCTACCGCCTCAATTATTGCAACCCCAAGTTTAAATCCTTGCAAATGGCGATTTTTCTTGTCGGGGTCATCGGTTGATTTAATTTTTTCAAGTAAATCACTAAGATTTTCAATTACATCATTCGCCTTTTTGTCAAAGGCTTCATAACTTCTTTTGATAATCGCGGGAATAATTTTGTTTTCAATAAGCTCTTTGATAAGCGGTAATACCCACGCTAAAAGACCCGCTAAGATTTCTTTGTAATTCATAATTACTTCCTTTCTGTTTTATGTACAAAAAATGGCGCATAGCGCCTGAAAATTTTAAATATTCTATTCAACTTCCGGCGGTAAATCTGCTTCGGGCTCAGGAAAGTAATTAACCAACATGAACGTATCGTCATTTGAAAAATTATAATAAAGGGTTGCAAGATAGCGTCCTGAACCTAAAGAGCCTATTTTGTCACCCGATAGCTTTACTTTTGAATAATCAGGAGCTTTAATATCGATAATTACTTCCTGCTCGGTATAAATGCTTAAATAAAAAATTCCCATACCGCTTTTGGGAAAATTTACATCCTTTTTTAAAAAGTAAGTTTGATCGTAGGAAGTTTTACCAAGGTCATAGAACTTATTTGA
>DVIU01000223.1 GCA_018711035.1 Candidatus Scatousia excrementigallinarum | reverse complement strand
TCATTAATATAATTTGAAAGCAAGGTAAAGAATAAATGCCTAAACTCCATAGGTACAAGCAATTTTATTGATGTTACATCATATTGCTTTGCTTTTTTCATAATCTTCTCTGCTAATTTTTCTGCGAAATCTCCATCTATTTTTATAATAAAATCATCATCTTCTTCAAAACTCGGAACAAAAGCATCCAGTGTTTTTTCAGAAACTTCAAAAACAGGGATAACTCCATCCTGATTCAAATATTTCCTGCAAATTTGGCGTGAAAACGAAAGCCTTAATTTTTTTAATAATTCTGATTTAGGACAATCTTCTGCGAAATCATTAATCCTTTCAAAAAGGTGGGTAATATCCTTTACTGAAACCCGTTCTCTTATCATACTTGTCAAAATAAATCTTAAATCCGACAACGAAATGAAGTCAGGAATAACATTTTCAACAAGATACGAGTTATTTTCACTAACAACATCGATGTACTTATCAACATCTGCGTAATCCAAAAGCTCATCAACATATTTTACAGCGACAAACTCGAGAACTCTTGCAATATATTCCGCACCGGACAGGCCTTTTTCCCAAAAATCTTTTGTTTGCGAACGCTCAAGCCAGACTATTTTTCTACCGCTGACAGCATCGGTATCGTAAATTGAATTTTTCATTTTCTTTTCAAGATGAATTTCATCTTCAAAAAACATTGAATAATTCGGATACACAAGAGCCCGAATAGCCTCCGAACCGCGAACTTTTATGCTAAACTCATAAGGATTGAGAGTTTCGTCATCTTTAAAAATAATCTTAGGGATAACATACCCGAGCTCATCAGTTAGTTTTAACCGGGAATGAACTGTTGCAGAAAGCAAAGCTTCTTCCTGAATATCACTTTCATTGTCAACATAACCGAGAAGTTCTTCGCTCAGATTTATCGACAATTTTTCCTCTTGGAGTCTTGAATACATTACATCCGGAGATGTTGCTCTGGCCAAATCGGCTTTCAGGGAATCCAGTTCTTTTAATCCTGCCGATATTTTATCATTCAGTTTTTTTCTTCCGACAGAAGCAGGGGCTTCTTTTTCAAGTTCTGTTTTTATCTTACTGATTTTATCCTGCTGGCTTTTTATTTTAAGTTGGATATCAACGCAATCTTCATAAGGTGTTTGTTTCGGAGAAAGCATTTTTTCCATCTGGCTTTTAAAAGAGGAAATGTTTATAATATCGCCATTGTCTTCTTCTCGTTCGTTTTTAAGTTCCGACATAAAAATACAATTGTATTTAAATCCGTCATCTGTTTCGACTTCATTCATACTGTATAATTCCCAGCCGTTCATTGACATTTCATTCAATAGATTTTGAAGTTCCTGAACATTTTCGCTTGAACAGCTTCTGATTATATACTGCATTTTATTACTTTTAAACATTTTTGCCCCTTAATTCTTATTTTTTTCAATGAGAATTTTCAATGCTTCTATCGCAACTTTTATGGCTTTATCTGTATCATGAACAACAGGATTTTCCAAGCCGAGTTTTTCGCGTTCCTGATTAGCAACAGTCAAAAAAACTGAACCGGTTTTTACTCTCAAAAAACTTGAGACAATAAATAATGCGGCTGACTCCATTTCCGAAGCCAGACAACCCAATCTTTTCCATGCTTCCCATTTGTTTTCCAATTCATAACTTACAGGCATTATTGAAGAACTGTGTTGTCCGTAAAAGGAATCCTTACACTGCACTACACCGGTAAACGAATTATAACCGAGCTTTTCAGAAGCCTGCACAAGAGAATTCACAATATCAATATTTGCTACAGCAGGAAACTCAATTGGTGCGTATTCTTTACTTGTACCTTCCATGCGAATTGCTCCTGTCGCAATAACAATATCGCCGCCTTTAACATCAACATCTATTCCGCCGCATGTTCCTACCCGAATAAACGTATCTGCCCCGACTTTCACAAGTTCTTCAAGGGCAATTGCAGCAGAAGCACCCCCTATTCCCGTAGATGTAACACTAACTTTTTCACCGTTCAGATAACCCGTATATGTAGTAAATTCTCGTCTATCAGCAACAAGTCTCGGGTTATCAAAGTATTCTGCAATAAGTTTACACCTTTTAGGGTCGCCGGGTAAAAGGACATATCTGCCGACATCTCCCGCATTCAAGCCTATATGATATTGTTCTCCGTGTTCGGAATATTTCATAAACCTAGTTACCTGCTTTCAATTTTTGGATTACCAAATCAGAAATATCAACACCGCCAACAAAGATTACTCTGAAATCAACGATGGCATCAAGCTTTTGTTCTACAAGAACCTGTTTTGCTGCTGCCTGAATTTTATTGAAAACAAGTTCTTCTTTTTGTGATTTTAATTTCAGATAAGCTTCCTGTTTAGCATTAAATTCGCGTGCTGTTGCATCTTCGAAATTTTGTTTTTTTAAAGGTGTATCTAAAGCTTTGTACTGTTTTTCCTTGTCAACCATATATTGCTGCAATTCAAGAGCTTTCGCGTCAACTTCTTTTACAGCCTGCTGGGCAAGGGGATATGACGCCTGAACTTTCTGATAATCAATATAACCTACACCGCCGGCTAAAGCCTGATTAGCCATTGACAACAGCATTCCGCCTAATAAAACCATTGCTGTCAGTCCAAATTTTTTCATATAATACCTCCATTTATTTCTAGTATATTAAATCACCTACACCAAACGTAAAGTAACCGTTTCTATTGCCATTTTCACCCGGATTTGTGAGCGGAATACCGTAATCGATAGATAAAGGCCCCATGCCCGGGATATATAATTTAATACCGACACCGGCAGAAACCGCATATCCCGGTCTGTCATACAGAGTATCCGCGAGAGTGTTGTTAAATATTTTACCGGCATCCATCCATGCGGTAAGTCTTACGTTATCAAGGAATTTGACTTTACGGGCAAGTCTTGTCCTATCCAGGAACGGAATAGGGGTTGCGAATTCGGCAGAACCCATGATAAACGCATCACCGGTACCTACGCCGCTCATTTTAAAACCTCGGATAGTATAAGGACCTCCTAAACGGTAAGCCATTACATCAGGCATATTATCGCCGTGAATTTTACCGCCGGCTTTTGCCATAACAGAGAAGGATGATTTTTTACCGACAGGGATGTACTGTTTAATCATACCTTGAAGTTTTCCGTGCGTTTTATCAAAATCAATCAGACCTATATCTTCAGAGAATCTTAAACTTGCCAGAGTACCTTTTCTTGTAACTACTCCGCCTTCACGTGTATCATATACAAGAGCCGGACTCAGAGACATAAACAAACCGCCTTCCAGTTGATTTGCACGTTCAGAAATCGGAACATTATATCTGTTAAATAAACCGGCAATTTTATCAAAATCACCTTCGCGTAAATCAATATGTTCGACTCCCAGAGAGAATGTTGAAGTCAAATGTTTATTCTTCTTGAATCGGTGTGCTACAGTTGCTTCCCCGCCGATTCTACGCTCGATTGCAAGAGGAACCTGATAGCTGCCGAAGTCACGGAAGAACAACTTGCTCATTAATGAAGTATCTGCATTGAGAAAATGAGGTTCAAAGAAACTAAGTTCAAATTGCATGTTCATACGTCTTTGAATAGAGGCATCATTCAGGATAACACCAGAACCTACCAAACCGCTCAACGATACTCTCTGGTTTCTGCCGCGGAAATTGTTATCTGCTATACCGAGGGAACCGAATACACCGGTTACGGAGTCAAGACCGCCGCCTACAGAAATACTTGCAGTACGCTGCTCCTGCACATTTATTGTAATATTATAAGTATCAGGATCTTCTTCACATGGTTCAATTTCTCTTGTTACATCTTTAAACGCCTGTGTCGCATACAATCGTACCAAATCTTCTTTGACTTGATTTTCGTTATAAACCATTCCGGGTTCAACAAGAACATTTCGTTCTATAACAAAATCTTTTGTTTTCTCATTTCCGGAAATCGCAATCGAATTAATTGTACCTTCTTTTATCTCAATATTTACCGTACCGTCAGGGTCATCGGTTACTGATGATACACGGGCAAGAATATATCCTTTTGAGGTATATATTTCCTGAATTTTTGAGATTGCTGCGTTTAACTGTGCAATATTTTGCGGCTTGCCTTTCATTTCCAAAAGCGGGGTAAGAATTTCTTCTGTTGAAACTACCGTATTTCCCTCAATCGTGAAATCGGTAACAGGGGCATTTTCTTCAAGGATTAATTTTAAGGTTACTGTTCCGTCAGAGTTATTTACAGGTATCGCCCGCATTTTTTCGGTAAAATAGCCTGTCTCGTAAATATTTCTCAAATCTGCCTGAACTGTATCTCGGTTATATACGTCTCCGGCTTTCAGGTGTATTTTATCTTTAATTGTCTCCGGAGAAAGAACATTCAGACCATGAATTTCAACATCTTTTAAAACTTTCTCGCTTTTTTGTGCAGAAAGATTTGCGGAAGCAGACTGGGATGATTTAGTATCCGTATCACTGCCCCAGAAACCATCTGCTGCATAAGAATGCAAAGGGTATACCGTTACAACTATTAAAGTAATTATAAGCTTATATATTTTGTTGTGAACTTTCAACAGAATTAATCCCTTAAATCTTCCTCTTGTATAAACATTATATCATAAACACTCTAAAGTAAAAAACTTAATATTTATATACATATTATTCCTGTATTAACCGCCTGTAGACGTCATTTTTATTCAAATTATAAAGAGCGGCAAGTATTGTGGAAATTTCTTTTGCTTTAAAGTTTTTTGACTTCAAAAGATTTATTTTTTCTTCCAAATCCAAATCATCCTCATTTTCGCATGATTTATATAACATTCCAACTATTTCACCCTTCAACGTATTTTCTTTGAAATGTTTTATTGTATTTTTTACATTATCGATGACAACTTCTTCATACATTTTTGTGAGTTCACGTCCTATTGCAACTTTTGCATAGGGATTATATTCAGAAATTATCTCAAGAGTACTCATTAGTCTGTTAGGTGATTCATAAAATATTATATCGCTTTTTTGACTCTTTTTTAATACATCAAGCATTTGAGATTTTGTTTTAGGTAAAAATCCGACAAAGGTAAACTCTTCACTTTCCCGCGGAACCTGTGACAAAAAAGTTACAAGTGCATTTGCT
>DVIU01000222.1 GCA_018711035.1 Candidatus Scatousia excrementigallinarum | reverse complement strand
TGTCATAAAAACAAATTAAAATATATAAGTTAACTCTGCATTTTATCAAGCAGAGTTTTAATTTCCATAATTTTTTCTTTTGCAATTTCAGAATCAGAAAAAGACTTAGTAACACATTCTTCAAGATGTGTTTTCAATATATTGCTTTCAACATGTTTTATTGCTGAACGTACAGCCTTGAGCTGCACAATAATATCCGGACAATATCGTTGTTCTTCAATCATTTTCTTGATACCTTCCAACTGACCTATTGCCCTGTTTAGGCGAGGTATCTCATGTTTATGGCTCGGATTTTCTGATTTTTTTATGTTCATATCTTTTTTAGACTCTTTTTTCATTCTTTCATTATACACAAAAAGAAGCAGCAACGCCGCTCCTTAATCCTAAAATAATATTCTATTTTTCAGAAGGTTCATTGCACTCAGGCGGGCAATTACATTTGTCTTCGGTGCAAGTACAGTTGTCTCCGCATTTGCAGTTAACGCATTTGCAATGTGGATTTGAACATTTAGCCATATTAGCCTCCTTTTTCTTTTATACACACAGGGGGTATCTAACTACATGTACATAATACCCTATAGGGGTATATTTGTCAAGTGGTCTTGTTATGATAAATCGTGTATTAATCTATATCACCCTTGTAGGCACAGGGTATATTTTCTTCTTTTAAATAATTCATTCCCCACTTGTTTAACTCAATAATCGCAGGAATAAGTGTTTCACCTCTTTTAGTGAGAGAATATTCAGTTTTTGGCGGCACTACGGGATAAAGTTTTCGTTGGATTATCTCATCGGCTTCAAGTTCTTTTAACTGCTGAATAAGCATTTTGGGTGTAGCGTGAGAAATAAGTTTTTGCAGTTCATTATATCTCAATGTTTTATTTATAAGGTGTCCGATTATAACTCCTTTGTATTTCCCGCCGATTATCTTCATTGTTGCCTCAAGAGGACATTTATATTCATCTTTTTTATGCTTCGTCATAATTAAAGTCCCTAATTTACTTTTTAGTAAGTATTATACAAAAAAGTGCATTCTTGTCAAAAAGATAATAAATGTATAAAATTGCTTTATTAAAGGAGGAAATCTAAATGAAAATTACACAGGTAAGAAGTGCAACAATTATAGTGGAATATAATAATACAAAATTTTTAATAGACCCTTGGCTTATGCCCAAAGATTATATGCCCGGGTTTGATAGCGCCATAAACTCACAAATTCGTCAGCCGAGAGTGGAATTACCTTTTGGCATTGAAAAAATTGTTGATGTTGATGCAGTTATTATTACCCATATCCACCCTGACCACTGGGACGAATTTGCTGAAAATTCATTGAATAAGGATATAAAAGTTTTTGTACAGTCTAATTTTGATAAAGATTACGTCATTTCAAAAAGTTTTGCAAATGTTGAAGTTATACAAGAATCCGGAACAGAATATAATGGCATAACCCTATACAAAACAAGAACTCAACATGGCAAAAGAGAGATAATAAAACCGTTATGCGATTCTGTTGGCTTGCCTTATGATGCAATGGGTGTTGTTTTTAAATCAAATAATGAAAAAACATTGTATATTGCAGGCGATACAATTTGGTGTGAGGAAGTAAAAGATGTCTTAGGCAAATACAAGCCTGAAGTTATAGTAGTAAATGCCTGTGCGGCAACTCTTTTGAACGGAGAACGCATAATTATGAATATTGAAGATGTAAAAAATGTTTTGGATGCTGCGCCTGACGCAAAAGTAATTGCAAGTCATTTAGATACAGTCAGCCATCTTTCTGTTACAAGAGAAGATTTAAAAGAATTTAAAACTAAAAATAATATCGGTAATCTGCTAATCCCTAATGATGGAGAAACGCTTGATTTTATAGGCAATAATTAAAATTTTATACTAATGAAGTTGCTCAACCCAAGGTCGGAAAAATTTTCCCGACCTTGTTTCAAATTCTCAAACCTTATGATATTTTTGTAAAATTTTGCGGAACTGGACTATTCCGAAATAATCAAATTATCCGTACAGTTCAAATTTGGTGCGTATCTCACTGATAATATACAAATCTCAATCTATCCGTACAGACCGAAAAAAGTCCAGTTTTCCAGTTTGATTTTTTTTGGAACACTTAATTTTTCCGACCCGAAAACGCCCTCGCAGAGCGGGCTCTCCAAAATAATCAAAGTATCCGTACAAATCAAACCGGTCGTTTAATTACAAATGCGGCATCTCAAATAAATAACGAACTAAACTCCGCATTAAATACAATTGAACAAGATTCTATAAGTGCACAAAGTATAATATCTCAGACTCTTGAAAGTGCAAAAGACGCCATAACTACAGATAAAGCACAGGCAATTGAAGATATTGAAAATCTGGCAGAAAATATAAATGTTAATGTTTCAGAGGCGGCTGCATCTGCGGATTTAGCGAAAAAATATGCCCAGAATGATTTTAATGCACCTGTTGAAAATAACACATACTCAGCCAGACACTGGGCGCAGGTGGCGCAAAACACTGCAAGCGCCGTTGGAAATCCGCTTGATTGTTCATTGTCCAACATCAACGAAAACGGCATAGAATTTATAAAAGAATTAAGCGGAGGCGGTGAAGCAGGGGCGGGATTTTTCGGGCTTACACCTTTATGTGTTAATCTCGGGGCTGCTGATGGCATTTTATACGACTATGGATTTAATATTTCAGAAGAAAATCCCGCCGTGGTTACATTTGCAAACGGTTATACAAAAACATTTAAAACACTTGCAAGCGTGCCGGATGAGCCTGTTGATACAAACATAACAATATATTTTGGAATTGATGAGAACGGACATATTGAGGCATTTAAAAGTATTAAATATGCGGATAATGAGCCCGCAAATATCTCAAGTTCCCAGCTTCCCTGCCTCTGGATTAATACGGCAAGTTCGATAAGGCAGACAAAGGCAAAATATGAAGAACAATCCGAGTGGGGAAATAAAAATATTGTTCCTTTTGCGGATTATAAAAAATCAAACCAGGCCGCAGAAATTAATAACTATGAATACAATTCAAACGGTTTTAATGACGATTTTTCAAAGAGTATAACGGGGAAAAGCCAAAATTGCGAGCTTGAACTTATTTATACGAATGCAATTGAATTAAATCTGTCAAATAAGTTCTATGACCTTGGTAAAACTTCCTACGATCAAACTTACTTTTTAAAAAAGGATGTAAATTTTCCCAAAAGCGGTATGGGAATTTTTTATTTAAGCATTTATACC
>DVIU01000221.1 GCA_018711035.1 Candidatus Scatousia excrementigallinarum | reverse complement strand
TCGGATTATGCGAGATTGTGCTCGCTGCGAAGCGGAAGCTATGACCTGTTAATAAGCTCCGTGAAAGCGGGCGGAAAAGATAAATACAAGGTAAAGCCTGAAAATATTTCCTTTACAATAACTAACAGTGATTGGGAGGGAAATGCATCCTTTGAGAAACTTGTGAAGAATTGCAAAGAGGATGGATATTTTGAGGCAAACGGCAAGAAGTGGAGCTGTCCGTTTTATCCGACGCCAATAAGTAGAACAGAATGCGATGCCGCATTACGGGAAGGTAAACTTGGAATAAAGGAATGTTATTATGAAGGTGATTACTGGGCAGGAGCAGTAAAACAGTGCGGCGGCATAAATAAAATGCCAACAATGGACGACCTCGCAAAGATAGCAAGCTTAATATACAAAGGAAATCCTACGGTGGGAGCTTATAAAGATGTGTATAACTTGACCTATGAGTCAGGAACCGCAACATCATTAGGACTTCCTGAGCCCAGCTTCTACTTGTGGTCGGGTGAGGAGCACTCGAAGACCAACGCGTACGGCCGAGACTTCAACCCTACTTACACGGACTACAACTACACCTACCGCTACAATAGCGGCAAACAGGCGTTTTGTCTAGTTGATTAGTTATTCAATTGCTTAACTAAAAGGCGCGGCACTTTTACGCGCTGCGCCTTTCTTTAACCGGATACAATCGGCTTTTTCTCCGGCTTCTCCGAACCCCGCCGCTCATTTACCGTGAACCAAAGGCCGACTTCGTTCACCACCGCATCGTTTTTCGGATTTCCCTGAACATATCCCAGGTGGATTCGGCTGTTTGGGTACGAAGAATTTTTTTATTCTTCATCTTCATTGATTTTAATAACTTTTTTCGTATTTGTCTCAATTTGTTGTTTAGGAATTGTTATGGTAAGTACTCCGTCTTTATACTTTGCTTTAGCATCGTCAGCTTTTATTGGCTGGTCGAAAGAAATTGTCCTTACGTATTTACCGTAGCGGAACTCACTTGTATGATAACGTTCGTTTTTTTCTTCTTCTTTCTTTTCTTCTTTTTCTTCGTGTGTTTCGGCAGTTATAGTCATAAAATCATTATCTAATTCTATATTAATGTTATCTTTTTTTATGCCCGGCAGTTGAACTTTGACTTTGTAATTATTGTCATTTTGTTTAACTTCAATTGCAGGACGCCATACTGATGATTTTTTTATATTCAGAGGATTAGCGAAGGCATTTGTCAGAAATGTATCTCTTAGGAAGTTATTTAATTCCTGATGAATGCTGTCGAAATATAATTCCGGTTCTCTAATCATTATTTCGTTTTTCATTCATAAGCTCCTTTCTTGTAATATTAAGATACGGTTTTTTGTCTTTACTTACATTCTCTTAAAGGGTTATTATGTGAAATTTTAAAATTAGACTTTCGAGTAATAGAATTAATTTTTCAGCGGTAAATAATATGTCAAAAGGAGAGAATCATGGCCGTAAATATGATAGTGTTTGAATTCCGTGAGAATGAGAAGAAGTTTTTTGAAGATAATAATTTTGAAAATTTCAATATAATTTTTTACACAGAATGCCTTAACGAAGATTTTGTGAAAACACTTCCGCAAGATTTACTTGATAATACGAGCGTTATAAGCGTATTTATAAATTCTGAAGTAACAGAGGAAGTAATTAATTCATTTAAGAATTTGCGTATAATTGCAACACGTTCGACCGGTTATGACCATATAAACATTGAAAGTGCTAAAAAACGAAATATTGCAGTCGTGAATGTTGAAAATTACGGTGAAACTTCGGTTGCACAGTTTACCATGGGGCTTTTGATTCTTCTTGTAAGAAAAATTATACCAGCATCATTTTATATTAAAAATGTACCGAATCATGATACAGATTTTACAGGACGTGATATATCAAAGTTGACGCTTGGAGTAATTGGTACGGGTTCAATAGGTGCTGCTGTGTGCAGAGCTGCAAAATGTTTTAATATGAATGTTATAGCTAATGACTTAACCGAACGAAAAGAACTTATTGAGGAATTTGGCATTAAGTATATGTCTCTTGAAGACCTATTAAAAAGTTCTGATGCAGTTAGCTTACATATACCTTATACCGGAGACAATTACCATATGCTGGGCAAGCAACAATTTGAAATAATGAAAAACGGGGCTATGCTTATTAATACATCAAGAGGTGAGATAGTGGATTTGCCTGCAATGTACGAGTTTATAGAGAATAAAAAGCTTGGCGGGGCTGCACTTGATGTGCTTGCGTGTGAAAGCATAAATTTCGGGTGCAAAAATCTAGCTCATAAGCTGAATACAGTTCCTATGGCATGTCTTAACGAGGCAATTTATGTGGAAAAACTTGAAAAATTTGATAATGTTATTATAACTCCTCATATAGCTTATGATACTCAAGACTCGATTGATTTTATTCTTGATAAATCAATGCGTGCTGTTATGGATGTTATACGCGGCGGAAAAATGGGAAGAATTGTCTGAATTTATGATATAATTCCTGTATGAAAATAGGATTTTTACCGATAGATAACAGGCCTGTATGTTATACACTGCCTCAACAGATTGCAGCAATAGACAGCTCTATAGAATTTTTTATTCCAAAAAGAGACATGCTCGGAGATTTGACCAAATACGCCGATGTTGAGGGGATATTTGACTGGCTTAATAACCTTCCTGATTTGGATGCAATTGTAATTTCTCTTGATACCGCTGCATATGGAGGCCTTATTTCTTCACGGCGCTGCCCTGAAACATTTGAACAAATAAGGTGCAGAATAGAACGGTTAAAGGAAATTTTAAAAAGAAAAAATGCAAAAATATACGCATTTTCCAGTATAATGCGTATTTCAAATAATAATGTTAATGAGGAAGAAAAAGAATACTGGAACATATGGGGAAAAAGAATTTTTGATTACTCTTATCAGACACATAAACTCGGATGCGAGAGCTGTATAACAAATATAATTCCTTCAGAAATTCTGGACGATTATATGGCTACAAGAAAAAGAAATTTTGAAATAAATAAAATTTATTTGGAATGGCAAAAGGAAGGGCTGTTTGAAGTTCTTGTATTTTCAAAAGATGACTGTGCTGAATACGGGTTTAATGTTCAGGAAGCACAGATTCTGGAAAAACTGGGCGGATTTGTTAAAACAGGTGCGGACGAAATTCCGCTGACACTGCTTGCCAGAGCCATAGGGGGAGATGTATCAGTAAACACTGTGTTTGCTGAACCTGAGCAAATACACCTTATTTCAAATTATGAAGATGTATCTGTTGAAAAGTCTGTCTTAGGCCAGTTAGAACTTGCAGGATGCAATGTTAGTGAAAATGCTGATATTACGTTGTTTGTCAATAATTTTCTTAATTCACAGGGGGAAATTGTAATGAAACGTACAACAACACCTTACCGCGGGGATTTCAGCCGGCCGGAAAGAAATTACATGGTGGCGGATGTGAGGTTTGCCAACGGAGCGGATAATGCTTTTATGGAAAAATTCTTGACTGCCGGTATGGGTGATAATTTTTACGGATATTCAGCGTGGAATACCTCTGCAAATTCTCTGGGAAGTTTGATTTGTGCTGCTAAAGTTAAATTTTTAGCTAAAATTTATAATAACACCGCATTTAAACGCTTGCAGGCCGTAAGATTGCTGGATGACTGGGCTTATCAGGCAAATGTACGCCAGATGCTTTCAGTTCCCGACAGGGAAAAACTTGCTGCACTCATGAAGCCTTTTGAAAAACGGGTTTCTGAATTTTTAGGTATGGAAATTAAAGCGGAATACTATTTCCCATGGAACAGACTTTTTGAGGTGGAAGTTGAACTTATTTGAAATTATACTTCTTGCAATTGCATTAGGAATTGATTGCCTTGTTGTATCTTTTTCACAGGGATTAATTTTCAATAAAAACAGAACAAAAAATTCACTTGCACTGGCTGCAACTATGGGAATTTTTCAGGGAATAATGCCTGTTTTGGGTTATTTTGGCGCAGGAGTTGTAAGTGTTTATGTTGAAAAATTTTCGCACTGGCTGGTATTTGTTATATTTTTGTTTCTGGGCATTAAATTTATAGCAGAAGCTTTTTTTGAAAAAGAGGATACTATTTGTTGTATAGGTTTTAGGTGCCTTATGTCTATGGGATTTGCAACAAGTATAGATGCTTTTGCAGCAGGAGTTAGCCTTAATTTTACCGGAACAAAACTTTTAATTCCGGCTCTTATAATAGGTACGGCATCTTTTTTGATGTCATCGGGCGGATTTTGGTTTGGAAATTGTTTTAAAAAGTTTCCGTCGAGAATACTTGAAATATCCGGCGGTTTAATTTTAATCGGACTTGCGCTCAAGGCTCTCGTTTAAAAAACATGCTGAAAAATGATTTTCTCCAACGCTATATTCCGGCGGAATTTTCTTTGTACAAATTTCCATACAATTTTTGCAGCGCGGATGAAACTTACATCCTTCGATAATTTGCTGTATTGAGGGAGGCTGGCCTGTAATAGTTTCTAGAGATTTGTCCCTGTTGGCCGGAATAGAATTCAGCAGGGCAAGCGAATACGGATGGTTAGGATGTTCAAAAAATTCATTTGCAGCCGCACTCTCAACAATACGTCCGGCATACATGACGGCTACTTTATCGGCATGTTCTCTAACAAGTGCTAAATCATGGGTTATTAACAAAATTGCAGTTTTTCTATCGGTTTTTATTTCTTCAAGAAGGTTCATAATTTGCGCCTGAATTGTGACATCTAAAGCCGTAGTCGGTTCATCCGCAATGAGTATTTCCGCATTGCAGGCAAGAGCCATTGCAATGATTGCTCTTTGCTTCATTCCGCCTGAAAATTCGTGCGGATAATCTTTCAATCGTTTTTCTGCCGAGGGAATTTGTACAGCTTCAAAAGCTTCAACTGCTTTTTGCCAGGCTGCTTTTCCCTTTAAATGCTGGTGAATTCTTATTACCTCAAGTAACTGTTCTCCTACGGTAAAAAGCGGATTTAGAGAGGTCATCGGATCCTGTGGAATTAATGCAATTTTTGCACCTCTTATAGATTGAACTTCCTTGCAAGTTTCTTTTAGTAAGTCTTTGCCGTTAAAAGATATCACACCGGAGGTGATTTTTGCTGTTTTAGGCAAAAGTTGCAGAATACTCATTGCACTCATTGTTTTGCCGCAGCCGGATTCTCCTACCAGTGCAAGCATTTCACCTTTGCTAAGTGAAAAAGAAACATCCCATAATGCTTGATTAAAGCCGTTTTCGCACGAAAAACCAAGATTTAAGTTTTCAACATCCAAAATTTTCATATGTGAATTATACAATATTTATTTAAAAAAATGAAATACCCGATTGTGTAACAATTGTAAAGTTGTATTAATTAATATAAGGACAAGAGGTGAATATGAAGCGGAAAATAATAATAAGGAAAAAGTTTCTGAAACCCTTGATAATCCTGATGATTCGGGGGGGGGGCAACTCCTTCTAAGCCGACAGCGCTAAAACCCGGGGAAGATACCCCATCATACGAGGCTCCGACATGGGAAGTTCCGAAATTCACACCGGACATACCAAAAGGGCCTGAGATTCAAGTTCCGTTAAGACCTGACGATGAAGCTGAGGCAGCTCCACCAAAATCGGAAACTCCGGCCGCAAAAACATCTGAAAAACCGAAGACATCTGATGATTCACATATTCAAGGGCCGCTCCGACCAGATGAAAATATACCTGCTTATGAAACTCCAACCTGGGAAGTGCCTTCATTTCCAGGTGCAGCAGAACAGAAAAATGAACCTAAAAATACTGAAACAGAACATAAAAATCCTTCAATTCAGGAAATGACTGATGAAGCTAATAAGCGAAAAAATGCCGGTAAACCATGGTGGAAATTATGGTAATATAATAAAAAATCCCTCCAATTATGGGAGGGATTTTTTATATTTCTTTTATGCCGTAAGGAATAGTCTTCAAACTGTTTTTTATCCAGCAGCCTTTTTCCTGAGCAAACTCTTTTCCAATAATGTAGTATGTCGAACCTGAACCTGACATTATTGAATCAGGATATTTGTATTTTATAGTTTGCAACTCTTTATAATCATCAATGACCGCCCATTCCAAATCATTCACAAATTTTTCACGTCCGATTTTCGGTTTTTGAGCAAATTTTGTATAAGCTTCTTTTGCACTTATACCTAAATTTTCCGGCTTAATCAGTGACAGAGTAAATTCCTCATAAGGGAGTGCTTCAAGTATTTCTCCGCGGCCTGTCGTCATTTGACGTCCGCCTTCCAAACAAAAATTTAAATCCGAACCTAATTTTGCACAAAGTTCATGGATTTCTTTCGTACTAAGCGGCTCGCCGAATATTTTATTCAGCCCGTACAGAGTTCCTGCCGCATCCGTACTTCCGCCTGCGAGTCCGGCAGCTACAGGAATATTTTTTTCTATGAAAATATCTATCTTATGCGGTGTAAGATTTGTTCTTTCTATAAATAAAACTGCGGCCTTATGAACAAGATTTTTTTCATTATACGGAATTTCATCACTTGTGCCGGATAGTTTTATTTCGAACTTTTCAGACGAAACCGCAGAAATTGTCAAATAATCAAAAAGGCTTATTGCCTGCATTATACTTTCTATATTATGAAATCCGTCTTCCCGTTTGCCTGTGATTTTTAATGTCAGATTAATTTTTGCGGGACATTGAACTTTAATTTCCATTTCTTAATTCCTCTGAAAGTTTGCCGAAATCTTCTATTGAAAGTTTTTCGCCGCGGGTGTTTTCGTCAAATCCGAGTTTTTGCATTGCGTTTTGTGTGTTTTCTTTTGAAAAACCACCGCTTAGCAGGCAATTTTTAATATTTTTTCTGCGCCGGGAGAATGCAGCTTTGACAGTTTTTCTAAAATGTGTGTAATCAGAAAGTTCAAGTTTAGGTCTTTCTCTTACAACAAGCTTAACAAGTGCGGAGTTAACCTTTGGTGCAGGGAAAAAAGAACGGCGTCCGACCAGTTCTTTTATCTCCACATCTGCCCAGAATTGCGATAAAAGTGTCAGAAGTCCGTATTGTTTTGACGGTGATTTTTCTGTTGCAACCATTCTTCTTGCAACTTCTTCCTGAACCATCAGTAAAATATCTGTAATTTTATTTCTGTTTTTGTTATCTAAATCGTCAATCTCGCCAAGCAAATGTGCAATTATAGGGCTTGTAATATAATAAGGAATATTTGCAACAACTTTTACTTTACCTTCGCAAAGTTCTGATAAATCTGTTTTCAAAATATCCTGATGAATGATTTTTAAATTGGGAGCATTTAATTTTTCGAGTTCTTTTATTGCTTCCTCGTCGAGTTCAATTGCAATAACCTGTTTGGCATGCTTTACGAGTTGTTCGGTTACAAATCCAACCCCGGGGCCTATTTCAATTACGGTATCTTCCGGTGAAATTTCCGCATAATCAATAATATTGGCAATTACTTCCCCGTTAATAAGAAAATTTTGCCCGAGGCGTTTTTTTGTTTTAAAGTATTTTGCTCTGCTGTAGTAGTCCATCTTACCTACTATAATACCACAAGCAGGTAAATGTTTTGTAAAATCTTCTTTGATATTTTAAATGATGTTATAATGAAAACGCGGAGGTAAATTTTGAGTAGTCTAAAAACACAGGAACGTCTTGAATATCAAGACATATTAAACATCTATACATCCGGATGTAAAGAAAAATCACTGCATACTATCGGGCTTGAATATGAAAGGCTGCCTATTTCAATGGTAACCTACAAGGCAGTGGATTATTCAGCAGAATTTGGAGTTTGCAACTTTTTACGTTCATTTGCAAAGGCTGAAAACTGGGATTACATAACAGATGACTATAATATTATCGGACTAAAACAGGGGCATGACACCATTACGCTTGAGCCGGGCTGCCAGATGGAGTTAAGCATAAAACCGGAAAAAAGCATTGCTCTTTTAGAAAAAAAGGTTAATATGCTTGATAAATTGATGGAGCCGATTCTGGATAGAATGGGTATTACGCTTTTGGGCTACGGAGTCTCTCCTTTATCAACTCATAAAAATATAAATCTTCTGCCAAAACGCCGGTATGCTTTAATGGCAAAATATCTCTGGGGTATCTTATCTGATGTGATGATGAGAGAGACTGCTGGGATACAGGGCTGTTTTGACTTTGTAAATGAACAGGATGCAGTGCGAAAATTTAAAATAGCAAATAAATTAACCCCGTTTGTCACGGCAATGTTTGCAAATTCTCCTATAAGAGGCGGGGTAGATACAGGTTATAAATCATTTAGAGCTCTGAGCTGGCTTAATACAGATAATGACAGATGCGGTTTTGCATATAGACTTAGAGATGACTATTCATTTGACGAATATATTGATTATGTAATGAATACTCCGATAATTTTTATTACCCGTGAAGATTTACCTGTATATATAAACGGTAAGATTAATTTTAAAGACTTTCTTAAAAACGGCTGGGAAGGTTTTGAACCTACACTTGACGACTATCTGCTTCAGGCAAACTTATGTTTTCCGGAGGTACGACTTCGCAATTTTATTGAAATCAGAAATCAGGATTGCGGTAAAAAACAGACTCCTTATGCTGTTTTGGCTTTGTATAAGGGCATTTTGCAGAGTGATTCTGCAATGGATGAAGTCGAAGAACTTTTCAAACCATATACCTATAATGATTTTGCCGAACTACGCTACAATGTTCCGAAAAGCGGTCTTTCTGCAAAAATTGCAGGAGATTCAGCAGCAGAAGTTGCGAAAGAAATATTATATATTTCGGAAAAGTCTCTTATTTGCGAAAACAACGGAGATGAAAAATACCTTGACTTTATAAAAGAATTCACGTTGCAAGGGATTACACCTGCCGATGTCATAATTCGCAACTGGAACGGCATTTGGAATAAAGACATTAAAAAGCTTATAAAATTCCTCACAGCCTAGTTTACAGGGCATGCCCGCATTAAATAATGCTTAAATATTTTACAAAACTTAATATTAATTAAAACCATGGAAAACCATGCATAGAGCATGATTCCATGGTTTTAATTTGCCAAAACATGTCATGGCGCATGATTTGCCATGATTGACTTTTGAAAAACCGCGGGAGCGGCGTGTTTAAAGGGGTTGTTACAAATGTTCACATACTCATGTTCGTCTCTTGAAAATGCTGAGGGATTTTCTATAATGTAATTAAGGACAGGCGGCACACCGCCGGGGGTGGGGAGACAGGCGTATCAGTTGTCTCGACAAACCGTATAAAGTGAGTTTGTGATGATTAGACTTACTGTTTATGAGTAGATAGTTGAAATTGGAGATATTAAATTGTTTAGAAGTAGGGATATGGGTAGAGCAGTTGCAGTTAGAAGATGGACTCCGACCGCTCTTGAATGTTATAAACGAGGCTGCAATTGCGAAGGTTGTTTCTATAGAGATTTTTTCAGCGGCTCATCTCAAAAATGCCAGATGAAAGCTTCTGTTCTTGAATTGGTTAGAGTTATCGGCACTCCTAACGTTGAATTACAACAATTTCTTATAGAAGATTAATTTACTCTTTAAAATTTACGAAATTTGTGCTATAATATATAGGCAGTATATTATATGGAGGTTCACATGCACATTTACGTAAACGGAAGAAATATTGAAATTACTGACGCTATTAAAGCTTATGTAAAAGAGAAAATCGGTAAAGTAGCTAACCACTACGACCAGATTCAAGGTATTGATGTAGTTTTATCAGTTATTAAAAATCCGTCAGCTTCCGGTAAACACGTTGCTGAAGTTTCTTGCAAAATGAATACAGGTGTAGTTCGCTGTGAAGAAGCAGCCGATTCTATGTATGAAAGTATTGACTTGCTGGCTGATAAATTAGACAGACAGGTTAAAAAATTCAAGGATAAAGCACTTGGCTCTGACAAAACCTCAATCAGAACCGATAACAAAGAAGAAGCAGCTGAGGAAACTGCTGAAACTGTAGAAGAATAATTTAAAATGATTAACGGGAAAAAAGTCGTCGTAATTATGCCCGCGTATAATGCGGAAAAAACTCTAAAACAAACTTATGACGAAATCTATAAGGATTTTGTCGACGAGGTAATACTTGTAGACGATAATTCTCAGGACAACACAAAAATTGTTTCTAAAGAATTAAATATAAAAACAATCGTCCACAAAGAAAATAAAGGTTACGGCGCTAATCAGAAATCCTGTTATAAAGCAGCTTTGAAATCCGGAGCAGACATCGTTGTGATGCTGCATCCGGATTATCAATATACACCGAAATTAATACCCGCAATCGTATGTATGATGGCTTTTGAGCAGTATGACGCAGTGCTTGCTTCGCGCATGCTGGGTAATTCCGCGCTTAAAGGCGGCATGCCTTTATATAAATTTATTGCTAATCATTTTCTCACCTGGTTTGAGAATATTTTTACCGGTGAAAAATTGTCTGAGTATCATACAGGTTTCAGAGGTTTTACAAAAGACGTTTTGGAAAAATTGCCGCTTGCAGAATGCAACGATGATTTTATTTTTGATAATGAAATGATTGCGCTTCTTTTCTACAATAAATATAATATAGGTGAGCTTTCCTGTCCTACAAAATATTTTAAAGAAGCTTCATCCATTAATTTTATACGCTCTTGTAAATACGGGCTTGGAGTTTTAATGGTAAGTATTCAGTACAGGCTTGCAAAATTAGGTATTAGATCAAAAATATTCAAGCCTGATGCTAAAAAGCTGGATTTATCTACTGAACTTGAATATTATTATCAGTAATTCATCGCATCTTCTTCTAAAACTCGTGCTGTACAATAACTTCCCCAGGTTGCATAAGATTTTGAAGGATCTGTCATGCAATATCCTTTGTTCATATCCCAGCCTTCCCTGCCATAGACGATTGACCTTTGCGTGTCAATGTTAAATCTAAAAATATCTCTACCTGAAAAATTGGGCCCTTTTTCTATACCATTAACATCTACAAATATAAAGCTGCCCTGTTGTGCGTAAAGCATTCCGTCGGCAGTTTTAAATCCTCCATCAATGCATAAATTATAATTTGTTTTACTCAGGCTTCCGTCTAATCCATCAGCATACGACTTGTAAATACAGTTTTTTGATAATGGTTCAAGATATTGTGCTTTTGTAAATCCTTTGTATATTAAGTAGATATTTCTTTCATAAGCTGATTGAAATTGTTTATTGTCAATAGGTGTTGTATTTGTATTCCACCCTATCTCATCTAAGTTTGAAATGTTGTTGCTGTATTTTACATAGTTCAAGCTTACTAATAAATTATTATATGCTTTTTTTAAACCTACAACGTAAATCTGTTTTTTATAGTTATTTACCAGTGTCGGTAAAGTCATTGCTGCAACAATTCCAATTATCCCAAGTGTTATCAAAACTTCTGCAAGCGTAAAGCCCTTATTCATGAATATTTCCTTCCTATTGAGAAATCTCAATGATTTTAACAACATTATATTGCATAATCTCAATAAATGCAATATTCTGATTTAGGAAAATTTATAAAATTTAAAAGATTACAAATGGGGATTTCTCTTAACAAGTTTGCCACAGAAGCAGAAATTGACCCTGCTATACTTTGTAGGATAGAGAATTTGAAACAAGGTATAAAAATTAATGTTCTTGAAAGTGTCGCACGTGTATTCGGTATGAGTCCTGCCGGATTTCTTATGGAATTTGAGAATATAAAAAACGACCTCTAGGTTAGAAGTCGTTTTTGTATTATATTTAATAACTTTGGTTTTAATTAAAAAGTAGCAGCAGGTTTTTTCTGAACTGAAGCTCCAGGGATTGACTGCCAGTTAGCTGCCATAATTTTCTTGAAGGATTTTAATGCAGTATCTTCAAGTTCACCGAGTTCTTCAGCTTCCATAATCAATTCTCTCAACGGAAGAAGTGCGCGCTGGTCTCTGAGAACACCGAGTGCAGCAGCAGCACCGGCTCTAACCAATTCGTTTTCATTACGATTTTTCATAACATCAATTAATGCAGGAACAGCTTTTGTATCATTTAATTTTCCGAGTGAAGTTACTGCATAAATTCTAACGTTAACCCATTCGTCATATAACATATTAATAACTTTATCAACAGCTTTCTTATTTCCAATTTCACCGAGTGCTCTGGTTGCGTCACAGCGAACATTAACTTTTTCGTGGTCTAAAGAAGCGATAAGAGCATCAGTAGCAACATCGCCGATTTCGATTAAAGCATCAGTAGCAGTGATACAAACCTGAGGGTTTTCATCATTAAGAGCTTCAACAAGAGGTTCAACAACAATTTCACCGCCCAAACGGCCAAGTGCACGTGCTGCACGAACACGAACATCTACGTTACGGTCTTCTCTTAAAGATTCAATTAAGTGGGTAGTTGCTTTTGAATCTCCCAATTCGCCGAGAGCTCTTGCAGCATATAAACGAACGGAACCGTTTTTATCATGTTTTAAAACTTCAATTAAAGGTTCAACAGCTTTGGAGTCGCCCATTTCACCTAAAACACGGGCTGCGTTGTATCTGACTTTTTCAGAATTACTTGTTTTCAAATCCATTAATAGTTCATCAAATGATTTTTTAACTTGTTTTTTCTTACTGTTCACACTAATTGTCATTAAATTTTTCCTCCGACACCAGAAATAATATTCTACACTACATTTTTATAAAAAATTTTTTGTGAATATTATTGCCTTTTTACCTTATATATATTAAATATTTGTAACAAATCTAACCTTTACTGTTTGTGAATTTAACTTTGATGTCTAACGACTGCTAAATTTACCGGGGGATAAGTGTAAATAAAAGTTTATTAAGGGTATTAC
>DVIU01000220.1 GCA_018711035.1 Candidatus Scatousia excrementigallinarum | reverse complement strand
GCCGAGTTCATGCTCATTAAAAGCTCTGTATAATCAACGGGTTTACTGTTTGAAAGAGTATTGTTTAAATAACCCGCATAAAGTTTATTTGTACTTTTGCTTAAATTAAAGTTATTGAGACGTGCTACAATCCCCGTGTTACTTGTAATAGGCCGGCTTACGGCAGGTTGAACGGTTTTTTTTGCTGTTTTACGTTTTGTTGCCGTTGAATTTTTAATCTCAACAGGCGATTTTTCGGGAGCTATAGGGTTGGAAACCCTGTCTACAGATGTATGTCCCGAACGTTTGGTTATGGATTCTTTATTTTCTTTTTTTAAATTTTTTTCCAAAATTTCCGCCTGCCTGCTTACCTTTTCAAAAACCGTAAAGAATTATAATTGTTAAATTTGCATACAAATTTAACATTCCTTAAAGTATTTTACTTTCCTGTACCGCAAAATACAATACGTCATATAGATGGCAATACTGTTTATTTTTTAAGTTAGCGAAACCCTTTCTACACGTTATTACATATGTAGTATAACTTATTTTTAATAATTTTTAAACCCTTTATAAATATTTTTTTACAAAACTACCGTGCAGAGTGAAGTGGAATTAGCCTACAAAAATGGCCGGCAAACTGCCGGCCACAAAATGTGTGAGTAAATGTTTATTTATAAGTCTTTCTTAATTAAGCTACAGCAATCATGTTATCGAAATTGTTAACAGTATCGGCTCCGATTCTGTCACGTTGTTCCGGTGTTGCGTTAGCGATATAAGAAAGTGTTTTCGGTGATAAAAACTGACCGATTTCAGGGTCAATATCATCATAAATACCGAATTCTTTGTTCAAAGCCTGAAAATCAGCACTTGCATATAACTCGGCAGCTCTGGCTGCGGTTGCTTTTTCTGATGTGTCAACTTTGTTTGCTGTTTTGGTCAAATGCAATCCCATAATTGCATTCATATCAAGATTTAAATTAGTTTTATCAACCTTGCCTGTTTCTGCTGCGGCAGGTGTTTGACCTACAGGAACATCTTTTTTTGCAGTAGTTTTTGCTGTTTCTTCTTTGTCAACTTTTTTACCGAATAAAAATCCGTTTACGTTTCCTAAATTTCCGTTTAATCTGTCAACCATGATTTCTTTCTCCGTTATTTACTCACATTCTCTTAATCGACATATATCTGATTAATCTTTAATGATTAAGCTGATTTTGTCTTTTTTTGTAACAAATGTTTACATCCTAGTTTAATTTCCTATTTAACTCTGGTACTTATATAAAGTATTTTTTTATTTAAAAATTGCGTAAAGCGTATATAAATTTTACATAAAGTTAATATTTGTTTACAAATTGTGTGCGTCGCACGGCGGCGTTGAGCCGTTGGAGATGGCGGCAGGCGTGTACGAATAAAATTTGGGGAAATAAACTTATAGCCGGTGTTTTTGGAAATAGTCAACTTCTATATTTTGAAAATTTGTAATAAAATCGTTAAGTCTGTTAAGAGTGTGGTCAATAATTGTATGAAGATGGTAAGTATCGCAGTCAGAGTCATAACAATATTTGTGAGCCTGATTAAGGGTACAGAGCAGGTTTTTCAGGTCGTAAAGCTCGTCAAGCATTTGGTTTAACTGTTTTTCCATTATTACTCTCGCTATAGTGTATTATAAAACCACTATAGCATATTTACAATAGTTTGTCAATACTATACTATAGTTATGATATGAAAGATAGAACTTTTGAAATATCAAAACTTGTCGGCAAAAATATCAAGGCATTCAGAGTAAAGAAAGACCTTACGCAGAGTCAGTTGGCTGAGCGTGCTTTGATGAGTGCTAATATGATAGGTCATATTGAGCGGGGTGAGAAATCTCCTACAGTTGAAACACTTGCAGGCATTGCTAATGCTCTCAATATTGATTTATACAAGCTTTTTATTTTTGAAGACTAGGGCAAAAAACAAATTTCTCCATTGCTTTTACAAATCCGTCGTTTTCAACCGTATCTGTTATATAATCCGCGTATGACTTCAGTTCAGCGGTTGCATTACCCATTGCCACGGCGATTCCGCCGGATTTTAGAAGCTCTATATCATTATCCTGATCGCCGATTGTTAGTATTTCCTCTTTCTTTATGCCCCATTCTTTTGCAAGATATTCTACCCCTTGAGACTTTTTTGCCTCTGCATTGCCGATTTCGCAGAAGTACGGCGTTGATTTTACTACATAGAGTTCAGGATATTTTTTGTGTAACTCTTCTACCCAACCCGTAACCCTTCTTGCGTCATTATAATCAATCGCGAGAATTTTGTTTACGTTGCGGATTTCCAAATCATCAAAGGAACAAACGTTATATGTGACAAATTTTCCGTCAGTATATCTTTTTACAAAATCATTGTCTTTTTCCACATAAAGTTTGTCGTCCAAATAAAGGTTAATGTGAATATCGTTTTCGCGCGCCCATTTAATTATTTTTTTTGCGTAATCATCTGAAAGGTTATGCTGATACAGGGTTTTCCCGCCGAAATCTTTTATCAGCCCTCCCTGATAAGAAACAATCGGCGTTGTAAGCCTGAGTTCAAGTGCAATAGGCGTTGTTGCACAGTGCATTCTGCCCGTAACCAGTACAACTTTAATGCCCTCTTTCGTAAGACGTTTTATACATTGTTTGACATTCGGCGAAAAACCCGTATCCCACTTTACTATTGTTCCGTCAATGTCAGTTGCAACCATTTTAATCATAAAAAGCCCTCATTACCGCACAAACTGTTTTTGCATCTGAAATTTCCCCGTTTCTAACCTTTTGGATAAACTCATCCAGCGGAAACTCAATAGCTTTTAAAATTTCACCGTCGTCAGGATGTTCACCTACAAATTCCAAACCGGAAGCAAGGTAAAGGTACAATTTTTCGTCACTGTAGCCAGGAGAAGTGTATATAAAGCCCAGAGATTTCCAGTTTTTTGCTTTATATCCTGTTTCTTCTTCCAATTCTCTGGCTGCTGCCCAATCGGGATTTTCGCCTTTTTCGAGTTTTCCTGCCGGCAATTCGATAATGGTATTTTTCAGCGGATAGCGGAATTGTTTTACCGCAAGAATGGTATTTTCATCTTTAAGCGCAGCAATAACCACACCGCCTGAGTGGTGTACAATTTCGCGAAAAGATTTTTTGCCTGTGGCGATTTCGACTTCATCGCGGCATACAGTCATAATTTTTCCGTTATAAACACACTCAGAGCTTAACGTTTTTTCTTCAAAATTCATACTAACCCTCTTTACATATATTTTAACACAAAAATCTGCCGGATTATTTACAATATTGATTATTAATAATAATTCCGCTATAATGGTTTTGAGGGTAAGTTCCCACAACCTCTCCGGCACACGCAAGTTACGAAGGAACAAGGCTGGAAGGAGGTGATAATATGAATAGAAAGATAATTAAAAGCGCGCTAGTAGTGCTAGACACGCTTTTAAAAATAATTATCATCTGTTTATAGGGAACGAAGAACGGGCTGGAAGGTAACGACTTTCAGTCCGTTTCCCTATATTTATATTATAAACTATTTTCAGACTTTGTCAATCCTGATTGTTTACAGGGCACGGATTATAGATTTGATGTTGTCATCCGTAACTTTTAAAAGTGCTACGGTTTTTGTGGGTTCGTCAAGGTTTCCGAGTCTTTTTAATACTTCTGCGGTTTTCAGAATAATTGTCTGATTATTGCATTTTAAAAGTTCACGAATTGCGAATACATCATCTGCAAAATCAAGCGCGGTATAAACAAACGGGCTGTCTTCGTTCAACTCTCCTAAAACAAGGGGTTTTAATTGTTTTTTGTTAATTGAACCGAGAAGTTTTTTTATGTCTTGAACTTCGTTTTTTGTATTTTTATCTTCGTCAAATAAATATTCGTCATTTTCGGTCAGGGTCTCAAACTTATCTGCCGCATTGAGGAGTACAACAGCGGTTTTGCTGTCATCAGCCTGTCTTATCAATCTTTCAAAAACATCATAAAGCTCATAATCAAACACGGCCGGCAGCCCCAGAATTTCGCCCAGCCCGTTTATTATGTGATTAATCACAAGCAGCGCGTCCTCTTTTGATTTATCTAAAAGCTCGAAAAGATTTGATAAGTATGGAATTTCTCCTGCGATATTTTCGGCCATGGTTGATGTTTTCATTGTTTCAATAAGCGCGGGTACAGCGTCTTTGTTTCCGTAAAGCACAAGGAATTTTACGCCAGAAAGCTGTTCAAACTCATCGTCAGATTTGAGTTTTTCAAGTGCCTGATTATAGGAAACATTATCTTGAAAAACTCCCAGTGTTGCCGCACAGTTAGCGTTCAAGCTTTCATCATCTGTGTAGGAATTTGCTCTGAGAAGTTCGGTTGCAAGCGAATCCTGAATATAAAAGAAATATTTTGCACAATAAGTTTTTTCATCATTTGTGCCGTTTTCAAAAATATCAAGGATTTCGTCGGTCAAATCTTCATCCGCATATCTTGCAAGCGTTGAAATAATAAAATCATCATAATAAGGTGAATAGCAGACGAAAAACTTTAAAAGATTACGGTAATTTGTTTCGTTGCAAGCATTCGCAAGCCTTTCTGCAACATTTTGTTTAACGAAATCGAACAAGAAATCATCATTTGCCACAAGTTCTTTAAATAATGCGACATCAGCATTATCAATCATATCTTTTGCGACTTGTTCATAATCGTTTTTATTTTTGCCGCTTAACTTTTTAATCAACTCGTTCATAATTTATATTTCCGCCAAAAGCCTTGCTCCGGTGGCTTAATCCAGATAAAAGACCGTTATAACCTTGTGTCCTTCTTCGGCGTATTGAACGGCATTATGAAGTGTTTTACTTGTATGAGAAAGGAAACAGATTAACTGGTTACAGTCATCAATAATTTCTCTGTTACAAACTCTTGAGGCGTCAGCAAGTGTCATCATAGCTCTGTCAGCGTGTTCAACAATGTTCGGAACTCCGATGAGCTGGTTTTGAACGTCAGAAGGCTGTTGCCCGATAGTTTGCGGCAAAATAACTTTTAATTTATCGGGATTAGCTTTCATGGCACCGCGGATAGCAGCAGCGTTGGTACCTGAAGAACCGCCTGATGTGATAATTGTATTACCCTGCATAACAAGAGCGGTTGCAAGAGTTTCAATCATTTGCTGGTGTGTAATCGGAAGATTACGGCTTCCGATTATTGCAATTCTTTTGGCAGACTGTCTGATAGTAGCTAACTCCTGAGCCAGTTCATCAACCGTATGCGGTGAATCCGCGCTTACTGTATCCAAATCATCTACAGGAACCATAATTGATTGTTGTTCGTCTTTACTATCATCAGCACTCATAAAAATATCAAAATCTGCCATTTTTCCTACTTTCTTTTAACACGTTCGCCCGGCGGGTTTGACGGTGGGCGTAATTAAGTAATTGCAATAAATATTTTTTTCGATTATGCTGATTATAACACAAAACTTTAATTTTGGGAATAGGGTATATGGAAAATATATTGGAAAATCTTAACAGGGAGCAGAAAGAGGCTGTACAGACCGTGACAGGCCCGTTGTTGATACTGGCCGGAGCCGGCAGCGGAAAAACCAAAGTTCTTACGACAAGAATTGCTTATATGATTCAAAAAGGCGTAAGACCGCAGAATATTCTTGCGGTTACATTTACCAACAAGGCGGCAAAAGAAATGAAAGCACGTCTGGGCAGTATGATTGGCGAAAATATTGTTAAATACATGTGGGTGGGCACATTCCACGGGATTTGCGGAAGAATGCTGCGCGAAAATATAGACCGCTACAGCTTTCCGTCAGGTAAAAAACTCGATAAAAATTTTACTATTTATGATGATAACGACACCAATGCTGTTTTAAAGCAGGCTATAAAGAAACTTAACCTTGATGATAAGATTTATCAGCCGAAACTTGTTAAATCCGTAATTTCCAATGCAAAAAACAAAATGCAGGACGCATATACTTTTGCGACATTTGCAAGGGATTTCAAATCCCAGAAAATTGCGCAGATTTATGAAGAATACGAAAACGCGCTCAATAACAATAACGCAATAGATTTTGACGACATGCTTATGTTGACGGTTAAGCTTCTTGACCATAATACAGAGGTAAGAACCCAGTATTTTGAAAGGTTTAAACATATTATGGTGGACGAATATCAAGATACAAACCTTGCCCAGTATAACCTTGTAAATATGCTTTATACAAATAAACTTGCAGAAGTTCCTGAAGAACGTTCATTATGTGTTGTAGGCGACGTTGACCAGTCAATTTACAGTTGGCGCGGTGCGGATTATACGATTATTATGAACTTCCAGAAGGATTTTAAAAATACAAAATTAATCAAACTGGAACAAAACTACCGCTCCACAGCTAATATTCTTAATGTTGCAAACGCGATTATTGAGAATAATACCGAGCGCGTAGACAAAGTTCTTTACTCAAATAAGGGCGAAGGCGAGCTGATTGATTACTTTGAGGCTCAGGATGAGTCAGACGAGGCTAACTTTATTGTAAGTAAAATCAAACAGGACAGCGGCGGCAACTATAATCAGTACGCAATTCTTTACAGAACCAACTCCCAGTCTCGTTCGATAGAAGAAGCCTGTATGGCTGCGGGTGTTCCGTACAGAATCTACGGCGGCCTCAAGTTCTATGACCGTAAGGAAATTAAAGATATTATTGCATATTTGAAATTGATATATAATACGGATGATTCTCAGAGTTTCCGCCGTATTGTGAATGTTCCTAAGCGTTCAATCGGTGATACGACAATTAAGCGTTTACAGGATTTTGCGGACAGGGAAGACATTTCACTCTTTGCGGCTGCACAGAGAATTCAGGAAGACAACGAAATTCCGCCGAGAACCCGCTCGAAAATTACTGATTTCGTAAACCTTATTACAAAATTCCGTGACGCTAAAGATA
>DVIU01000219.1 GCA_018711035.1 Candidatus Scatousia excrementigallinarum | reverse complement strand
TATTATTTTTTCTCAATTCGTCCACCAGGATTGCACCCGGGTCGCAAAACAGGGGTGTTCCCGCATCTGACACAAGAGCCATTTTTTTGCCGGAATTTATGATATCAAGAAATAATTTTAAACGTTCTTTTTCATTAAATTTATGATAAGAAATACATTTTGTTTTGATATCAAAATGATTGAGAAGTTTTTGGGTAACTCTCATATCTTCACATGCAATAATATCCACCGCACGGAGAACTTCTATTGCTCTATTAGTGATATCACCAAGGTTTCCTATCGGGGTTGGAACTATGTAAAAATCGTACTCTTTCATACGTGCATTTTAACACAAAAGTCGTTTTATTTACATTTCGTTTTTCCGGTCCAGCTTAAATCCGTACAATGCAGATAGTCCATATTCTCATTCATTATAACCCAGGCAGTACAACCTAATCCACCCATTCTGTGTGAATAATTAATACACTTGCCTTCAAAAGACGCACCTGCGGCCTCGAAAGTACCGGCGGGAATTACACCCGATTTTGTTATATCAAACTCAAAAATGTCTTTACCGTATGTATTTGGCTTTTTGTTGCCATTTAAATCAACTTTAAAAGAGCCGCAAAAATATGAAAGTTTTCCAGTTCCCCAATATCCATCACACTCAGGATAGTTTATAAAAATATGTCCTATTACAGTACCATCTGCAAGTACCAGACGTGTTGCATAAGAATCAGAGTTATCTTTCACTCCCGCAAGATTGTATGAATCCCAGACTTCGCACGAATTATCACCGGCTTTACATATTTTTACCGTTTTTAAATATTTCGACATAATTTCTATATACCGGTTAATACCTGCATCGGAAGCTGCAATCGCTTCTTCATCCTCACTGCCATTCTCTTGTGACTTTTGCAATCCCCAGCTATCAAAATTGCCGTAATCGTTCACGGCCTGCATGTGCGCGTTGCTCATTATCGAATATACTTTTTTAAGTTTCACCACAGTTGATTTTTCATTGTTTCTTTGTATAAGTGCAGGCAGAGTAATTGCTGCAATAATTCCTACAATACCAAGAGTAACCAGAACCTCAGCAAGTGTAAATCCTTTTAAAAATTTATACATATAAATACCTCCTGAATATAATCTTTTTATTTTATTTTACAATCTATATATTGTATATAGTAAATAATACATTGTGGCGATTAGTTTGTCAACCGAATAAAATTTTTTATATGGAAAAGAAAGAAATTCTTAAAGAATTTGGCAGAAATTTAAAGGCAGAAAGAAATCGTGCAGGATTATCGCAGGAGCAGCTTGCTGAAAAAATAGGGCTATCGTACGGACAGGTAATCGGAACAATTGAGCGAGGCGAAACAAACACGTCATTGTCTGTTATTATATCTATTATGAATGCTCTTGATCTTGATTTTGAAAAACTATTTGATAGGAAAAAGTTTAATTGAATATTTTTTCAGTACATTCTTTTATTTTATCATTTATTTCATTATAGTTTACAGAAACAGGAGTAGGTTTTGATGTTTTTATAATATCAATAAATACCTGAGAATTTGCAGGTTTTTTCTCGTTTAAAACTGAGTTCGCACAATCTTTTCTTGCGGGAATAATCAGACCGCTTTTGGTTAATTTTTCAATGCTGTTTTTCGAAGATAAAAATTTTATTAATTTTAAAGCTTCAGGTTTATGTTTGGAAGTTTTTGAAATTGCCCAGCCGGAAGCATCCATAGGAACGACACTGCCAGCATCACCTTTAGGAAAAGGTGCAACATCCCACTCAAATACTGCTTCTTCTCTGTATTTGGGAACAAGCCATCTTCCTGAAAGATGCATTGCAAGGCGGCCCTGCAAAAACATTTGCGCCATAGTTGCACTTGCACTTTCCGACTTTTGAGGAGCAACACGATATTTTTTTCTTAAATCTGCGTAAAATTTTAAACCCTTTTGAGAAGCTGTCTCATCAATTGTTAAACGGCTTAAATCATCTGATAATATTCCTCCGCCCTCACTCATTAAATAAGGGAGATAAAATAAAGAATCCTCCTCAAAACTAATTCCAAAGATATCAGGTCTATGTGTAAGTTTTTTTGCTGCCGATAAAAAGTCATCAAATGTCCAATCGTTTGCGGGATATGAAATTCCGGCTGATTTAAACAAGTCTTTATTATAATATATGACAAGATTTGATACATCTCGAGGTACAGCAAAAAGTTTTCCGTTCCATGACAACGATTCGAGAGACTTTTCATAAAAATCGTTTCTATTTATATCTATATCGCTCAAATCTTCAAGTACACCTGCATTTGCGTAAACAGGCAAGAAAAGATTATTTATAAATATAACGTCCGGTGATGTGTTTGAGGCAAATAAAAGGTGTATTTTTTGAAAGTAATTCTGGGGAATATGCATGAATTCAATTTTTATATCAGGATTTTGCGTTTCAAAATCTTCTAACAGGGGTTTTAAAATATCAATCTCCGATTTTGAGCCCCAGCTTGCAAATTGTATTACAGTATAATTCTCATTCTGCCGGCTGAGATGACAGAATAGTGCAGATACAAACAATAGACTCCCTGTAATTATTAAACCCGCTATTATCTTTTTTAACATAATTGAACTACAGTTCTATTAATACACCCATATTGTTGTCATTTACTTCAACAAGAGATCTGAATCCGTCAGTTTTTACCATATAGACATTAGGATTGTCCTGTCTTACCTGCAACGGTTTTTCAATCGGACGATCAAACTTTTTCAAGACAAATATTTCTTCCTTTATTCTGCCTATTAAGGCCATTTCACCATCAAGATTTACAAGATAAAAACCTTTATCCTTATCAATGTTAAATCCCGATTTAACAATTAAACCGTTAATATAATTTTCCTGAGATTCCGATTTTAACTGAGATATAGGATTTGTCATCTTTTTAGGAGATGCTTTTTGAATCTTCATTGAAGGTTTAATATTTGCAAGGCTGCCGGCTACTTTATTTGATAATTCTTCAGAGGCGGTAACTTTACTCTGGTCATCGGTTAGCGCGAAGAATTCTTCGATAGTAGCCATTGAATAGCCTTTATCATTTACCTGCTCTACAGGTTTTACCTGCGGTTTTGGTACAGGTTTTGCTATAGGAGTTACAACAGGTTTTGAAGCTGTAACTTTCGGTGCAGGATTAGGAAGGAATCTGCTGCTTTTAGCAATTAAATCAGCAGCACTTAAGTTAGCACCTTCCAATAACCTAGGGTTTGAATGCAGTTTTGAATAACCGAGATTAACATGTCTGCCTTCAGCGTTAACCGCACGTTTAACTTCTTCGCGGGTTTTAGGCAAAGGTTTATTCCTGTGAGTTTCTTCAAGCATTGAGTTATTTGCAAAAGCTTTTAATTTTTTTACTTTTGAAGTTTTTGCAGCACTCGACATTTTAGATGCGATAACATTATCTTCGCTCTTCACAGTCATATCTTTGAAATTTTGCTCTAATTCATTAAGAATGATATCATCTTCAAGATTTGTTTTTTCCAAATCAGGAGATTCGTGAAGCATTTTTTCCAGGCTCGCTACATATTCAGCTTCGGACATATCAATTGAGTTTTCTTTTATCGTATCATTTGATATATTTTCAGGTCTTTCAGCTTCTAATTTATTAATTTGTCTTTCCATTTCTTTTACTGCCTCACTAATTTCTACTTTAGGTTTTCGCTGTTCAGGTTTATGACTTTTGATTTCCGGAACAGAATTAACTGCCGGTTTTTCAGCCCCGTCAAGCATATAGCTTGCTTCTGCTGCCGGCTTTGCTGATACAGGAGAAATAATATTACCGAATTCTGCATTTTCTGATGCGAGTTTTTTAGGCGATTTTTCATAATTACGATTTGACACCGCAACAAACTTCTGATACTTTTCCTGCCAGTTCATATCAGCGTTGATAATATATTCATAATCATTGACATTATCCTTTTTATTCTTTAGATTAGCTATGAATGCTTTTTTAAGCATTGATGAATTCTGCATTGAAATCTTAATAAGTTTGAATAAAAAGAACAAACCTGCTAACGGGATAAAAATCATTGCTAATGTAATAGGCATATTTGATGGTATCCTTCCGGTAATGTATTTATTTGACGACTCATTAGAACGTTCTGGGGTATTATTAACAGAGGCTGAATCCGGCTGCATAATATTTTGTTGAGAGTTTGCAGCAACATCAGGAATATTATTTTTTACAGCTTGTTCAAGCTGTAGTTTTTTTTCAGACGAATTTGAAGCTTGTGCTTTTTTGGTTTCTTTTACAGTTTTGACAGAAGCATTAATGTCTTTTTTTACGGCTGCTTCTTTTATGCTGCTTTGAGCTTTTTCCAGAATATTAGCTTTCTTTTCGACTGCCGGTTTGACCGGTAGAGCCTTAGCTTCAACTTTAACCGGCAAAGACGGCTTATTAACTGTTACAATTGTCTGAGGAACGGTTTTAAGCGCAGGTTTTACGTGAACCGGAGCATTTGTATGAGTACCGGTTTGAGAAAGCAGCTCCCGGTAAGCTTTTTGCCCTTCGGTTACAGGTAAACTTTTTTGTGTACGGGTTTTGATATTTAGAGGTTTTGTAGTAATCAGGGTTACTTTTGTATAACTCCCTGAAGAATCATTGACAGATTTAATATCAACATTTGAAATAACGTCTTTTAATGCTGACAAATCCGGAGTTTTGCCCGTTGAGCTTGAGACGTTAGGCATTAAAATCACATATTTATTATCCGATTTTTTTGTTACTGCAACACTGTCATTATACGGTGTAGTTGTATATAAAGTTATGTCAACGGCAGAAGACGAAGAACTGTCTTTTCTGATATCAAGCTGTGTCAAACTATTGGAATCTGCCAGAACTGACATCACCGGAAATAAGCTTAGACTAAGCAGTAAAATCAGACTGATTTTGCTTTTTTTTATCTTCATTTTAAATCCATCAAATTTTCCCTACACATATATATAATACATTAAGTTACAAAAAATTGCCATTTTGTTAAAAAAAAGATACTTTTATGTTAAGATATGTTATATGAAAAGCGGATTCACAGCAATAATAGGACGTCCAAACGTCGGGAAATCTACACTTTTAAACAAAATTCTGGGGCAAAAAGTTGTTATTGCAACAGATAAGGCACAAACAACCAGAAAAAGAATTAAAGGAATTTATACAACTGACGAAGGACAGATTGTTTTTATTGATACTCCGGGGGTACATAAACCTTTAAATAAGCTTGGCGAATTTTTACTTGATGAAGCTAAGGTTGCAGTGCCCGATGCTGATTTAATTCTTTTTCTTGTCGACGGCTCAGAACCTGCCGGCAAAGGCGACAGATGGATTGCAGAAAATATTTTACAAACAAATATTCCTGTAATTATCGTTATGAACAAAGTTGATAAAACGAAAAAACTTGATAAAATTGAAGAAAATCTTTTGACTTACAAATCGCTTTTCGGAAAAAATTATCCGGTAGTAAGAATATCTGCAAAAACAGGCAGAAATATTGATACTCTTTTAAAAAATATTTATAAAGCTTTGCCTGAAGGTGAACTTTTATATCCTGAAGATGTCGTTACAGAAGAAACAATGCGGGATGTTACCGAAGAAATTGTAAGAGAAAAAATACTGTTAAATACATCAGATGAAATTCCTCATTCAGTTGCGGTTAAAGTCGAAAAATATCAGGAAAACGATGATATTGACAGAATTTATGCAACTATTTACTGCGAAACAAAAAGCCAGAAAGGCATATTGATAGGTAAAGGCGGCAGTCTTTTAAAAAAAATAGGTACAGAAGCCAGAATTGATCTTGAAAAGATTGCTGATAAAAAAGTCTTTTTAGGACTTGAAGTGAAAGTAGAAAAGGATTGGCGAAAAAAACAAAGTTCTCTTAAAAGTTTTGGCTATGAACAGGATAATTAATCTATTTTCGTTTCACAAACTTTATATCATAACCGAGTAAATCAGCTATTTCTGCGACTTCTACATATTTTATGGTTTCAGTTCTTAATTTCCTTGATAAATTATTCATTGACAGGTTTCTGTTTTTCTCAACAAGTAACCGTTCGGCAATTTTTGTCATTGTCGTAGCTTCCTGAGCTATTAAATATTTTAATATTGCGAGTATTTTCATCCTTTTATAATTATAATTCTTATTGACTTATCACGCCTAAAATGATAAATTAATAAGTATCACAATTCATTTTTACATTATATTCCTTATTTTAATAAAGAAAGGTTAAGTAATGCACAGCTTAAAAAGGACAGCTGAACTCATAAGATTAAGCAGCAAATTAACGGACGGTTTGCAGCTTTATAATACAAATAACAAAGAATATCTTGCAGGTTTAGCAACGGAACTCCTGTATAAGCTTAAACACTTCAGAGATAACATGGAAAAAGGAGATTAAATATTTAATTTATATCCACCGCCATAAATAGTTTCAATATACTTCTTCCCGTTGGATATTTTATCCAACTTTGTTCGCAAATGACGTATATGCACTCTGATAGTCTCTATATCATCATCTGGGGAATATCCCCAGATGTCTTTTAATAATTGAGCCGAAGACACCATATTGCCATAGTTTTGAAAAAGAAGATTAAATATATCGAATTCTATTGGAGTTAATTTAGCCTGTTTTTCTCCGATTTTTACAGAATAAGTTTCAGGAAGAAGCGTTATTTCCCCTAATGTCAGTATCTCTCTCGTTGAAGCTGATACCGGTATTTGGTTAGTTCGCTTTAGCAATGCTCTTACACGTACTTTCAATTCTTCCATTTCAAAGGGTTTAACCAGATAATCATCAACGCCAATATTAAAGCCGTTTACTTTATCTTCAAGCTGTGATAACGCTGTTAGCATTAAAATTGGTATATCTCTGGTAGACTCGTTTTTTCTTATTCTCTGAGCAACCGTAAATCCATCAACTTCCGGCATCATTACATCCAGAACAACAAGAGACGGCAGTTCCTGTTTACATAAGGCAAAACCTGTAGTTCCGTCAAAAGCCTGTAACACGTTATGCCCTTCTAATTCCAAATTTACTTTTATAAGCTCGTTAATTGCCGAGTCATCATCACATACCAAAATTTTACTCATAAGCTAATTTTATATAAAAAAGTATTGCTTTAAAAGATACATTCAACTTAATGGTTAATAATTCTTAATAAAAATAGCCTGACCGTATCTTACTTCCTTAAAGATTTTCGGGCATATTAAATGTAAAAATTTTGTAAAATTTATTTTTTAAAGTGTAAATTTTACAAATTTTTTGATTTTTATTGTAATATGTTTATTGCGAAAGCAATTATTTGTAGGTAAATATACATTGTATAAAAGGAGGCACATGAATTGGCAATAACATCACCATTTACAGCGTTTCAAGAGAACGGTAAAAAAGAAATCCACTTAGGACAACACGTTTTAGCAGAATTTTTTGAATGTGATCCAAACACATTAAACAGTATTGATAAAGTAGAAAAGTACATGGTGGATGCCGCCCTTGAATGTGGTGCTACTATTGTCCAAAAATGTTTCCATATGTTTAACCCTTATGGCGTTTCAGGTGTGGTTATTATTTCAGAAAGCCACTTGGCTATTCATACTTGGCCTGAATTGGGTTATGCAGCAGTTGATTTGTTCACCTGCGGAGACAAATGCGACCCTAAAGTTTCTTATGAATTCCTCAAGAAAAAATTTAATTCGAGAAAAGCAACTTTTTCTGAATTAAAAAGAGGTATTATCGATGAAGAAACAATGAAAGTTGCTGAAAAACCTTTTGAAATTATGCAGCAATCTATTGATTAAATTTTTAATTAAATAAAAAAAGACCGCTTTAAAAGTGGTCTTTTTTTTTTATTTTGTTTGATATAAAATTTCGTGTGAGGGAAAAATATGTTACAAGAATTTTTATTTTCAAAAATACACAGAGCCACGGTTACAGATGCTAATTTAAATTACATAGGCTCTATTACACTGGACGAAACTTTAATGAACGCTGCAAAAATTAAAGAGTGGCAAAAAGTTGATATACTTGATATTAATAACGGAGAAAGATTCCAAACATACGTGATAAAAGGTGAACCTGATTCAGGATGTATTTGCCTTAACGGTGCTGCTGCAAGAAAAGTTCAGCCGGGAGACAAAGTTATTATCGTTTCTTACGCAAACCTGAATCCTGATGAGCTTGAAGGGTATAAACCTACTATAGTTATGGTCGATGAACATAACAAAATTAAATTATAATATTATTAATAAACGGAGGTATCTATGGAAAACTCAATTATAGCTTTAAATCTCAGAAGGGGGGGGTGGCTTAGATAACGCCGGCTGGCTGTTTCACGCTTCGGAATTATTCCCCTTACACGCTTTTACTTTAGCTGATGTTTTAATTACTCTTGGTATCATTGGCATTGT
>DVIU01000218.1 GCA_018711035.1 Candidatus Scatousia excrementigallinarum | reverse complement strand
GGGGGGCATATTGATCTGGTTTACCTCTGGGTAGACGGGGACGATGAACAAATTAAAAAAAAGAGAGAATACTGGCACAAAAAGTACGAACAAAAAATTGAACCCCAATCAATAAACAAAAGCAGATTCATTGATAATCAGGAATTAAAATATTCACTGCGCTCTGTCGAAAAATATGCACCATGGATTAATAATATTTTTATAATAACAGACAATCAAAAACCTGAATGGCTGGATACTTCTCACGAAAAAATCCACATTATTGACCATTCAGAAATAATGCCTGCCGGTGCGCTTCCGACATTTAATTCTTCTGCAATAGAAACATGTATTCATAATATAAAAAATTTGTCTGAATATTTTTTACTCGCAAATGATGATACATTTTTTACTCGCCCCACATCACGAGAATTTTTTTATACAGAAAAAATTTATCCGATATTCAGAGTAAGACACAAATTAAAAATTAAAGATACTCATCCGCATGTAAAAACACTTATAAATGCATATAAATTAATTGAAAAACAATTTGGTAAAAAATATTACTATGACCCTCATCATTCTATTGATCCATACATAAAATCCGACATGGCAGAATGCAATAACCTGTTTAAAAATGAAATACTTCGTACGACATATAGCAAATTTAGAAATGTAGATAACATTTCACGTGTTATCTATCTTGCATATGCATGTTCAATAGGAAAGGCTAAATTAAAATTAATAAAAAAAGTCGATGACAATATTCCTTTTTATCAGAAATTACAAAAATTTTTCTTCGCCGATTACCATAAAGATTCAATATATTTTCATGCTTGTAATACAGATTATAAAGAAAAAATATCAAAATACAAACCGGAACTTATTTGTATTAACGACAATGAAGATACAACCGATAACGACAGAATAAGAATGCAAAAGTTTTTGAATGATTATTACCCTGACAAATCACAATTTGAACTATAACTAATCTTAATAAATGTTGTAAGTTTTCTAATGTGTGTTAAAATTTAATTAATCACACAGGAGAATGTTATGGATTTAAATAAAATAAGAAAAGAAAATGAGCTGGTCGATTTATTCTGCAATCTTGCGGAGATACCTTCACCGTCACTTCACGAAGAAAAGGTTTCACAATGGATTAAAAATTATTGTGATGCAAACAAAATACCTTGCGAATTTGATGATTATCACAATATTTATATAAATATTCCTGCTACAGAACCTTCAAAACCGCCGCTTTTGCTCTCATCCCATATGGATGTAATCGGCGATGACAGTGCTGTTAAAACATATCTTGACGGAGATTTGATTCGCGCAGAAGGCCGAACTCTCGGTGCAGATGACAAAGCCGGCATTGCAAATGCATTGTATCTTGCAAAAACTATTAGCAATTCAAACTTACAGCATGGCGGACTTGAAATTATTTTCACAAGAGATGAAGAATCAGGAATGTCAGGTATTAAACATGTAAATTTTGACAAACTGAAATCTAAATATGTTCTTGTATGCGATAGTGACAGTCTTGGACAGTTAATGACTTCAGGAGCCAGTTACACACTCGCCACTATAGAAGTAAACTCATTCAGAGGCGGCCATTCAGGAATTGATATTGCAGATTCAACAAGAGAAAATGCCGCAAAATTAATCGCTGATATTGTCGCAAATCTTCCACAGGGGGTATTTTACTCCGATAAAGACCATAATGTAGTAACCTCCTGCAATATCGGAGGAATTTGTGCAGGGAATCCTGATGTAACAAATGTTATCAATACTTACGGGAAAGCTACATATTCAATAAGAAGCTCAAGCCGTAAACATGAGGAAGAATTAAAAGACAGGATACTATTTGAGATTAATGATTTTAATAATGAATATAAAGGGGTAGCTCAAGCCTCGGTAAAGTTTGAAGAACACCTTCCTCCATTTGAAAAGGCAGATGACGACTATATTCCTATACTTTTTGAAGCAGCAGCTAAGAAAGTAGGAGTAACTCCTGAAATTTCATCTTTCCATGCAGGAGCAGAAACTCATATTTATGCCAACAAATGCAATTCAAGAAAAGAACAGTTTGCACCGTTTCTTGTCGGCTTAGCGGATGTATGCAGTATGCATTCTCCTGAAGAAAATGTAAATTATAAGTCGATTCTAAAAGGGCAGGAACTTATACAGGAATTTTTTAAAGCTTACAATGCATAGTAAAAAAGCTCCGTAATAATTACGGAGCTTTTTTATTTCCTTTTCCGGGAACTCTTAAATAGCTAAACTTGAAGCTTCAATTTCGAGTTCTATAGGAGTTTCGTCAACTATTTCAACTTTAGTATTTAGTTCGTTTTCCTTCACAGCTTTAGGAACAGGAGCCGAAATAACAGGTGCCGCAGAAACTTTTGCATTTGACGGCACAGATGAAACCTGAGCAGGTTTCTTAGCGGCTGAAGCGGCTGCTCTCATAGCAGGATCAGGGTTAGCTTTTAACTGATGATAATCAGTCATAATTTTACTTACAAAACGCTTTGTTTCTCCGTAAGGAGGAACGGCTTTGTATTTTTTCACATTCCCCGGGCCGGCATTGTAAGCGGCCAGAGCCAATTCCATTGAACCAAACATTTTATACATCATTTTATAGTACATAATACCGCCTTTGATGTTATCGTTCAATGAATAAGGGTTCAACCCCATTCTTCTGGCTGTGGATGGCATTAGCTGAAAAACTCCTACCGCACCATGACTGCTTCGTGCATTATGCCTGTAACCTGATTCTGTCTTTGCTATACTTAAAGCGATTGCAGGATCAACTCCCATTGAAATTGCATGTTTTACAATTGTCGCTTTAACAGTATTAGTATCGGAAGCCTGAACAGGCGCAGCCAACATTAACACTAGCGTAATAGTGAATAGTAATAGTTTTCTCAAAATGTAATCCTCTGGTTGTAAATTGGAAATCCTTAAAAGTAAGTTCACTCTCTCTTTTATGTCAAGCCTTAAACTTTTAAGAATGAAATTTATGACATCATTCTAGTACAAAAAATTTTAAATTTCAACCCTAAATTTAAAAATACAACCGGAGCAAAATCCCAAAACCAGCACGGGACAAGAGTTTTACGCAATTGTAAATTTACGTTTTCTAGTGTATTTTTTACAATTTTTTGTTCGTTTTTGAATTTGCACAATAAGTTTTTTTTAGTTATAATTTCCGTGACGTGTTAATTAAGATAATGAAAGGGAAAAGATATGTCAGATAAAAAATTAGCAACAATCGGTGTATTTGGAGGTTCAGGTTTCTATAAATTTTTAGATAATATTGAAGAAGTTAAAGTGGAAACCCCTTACGGAATGCCAAGCGACAATTTGTTTATCGGACAAATCGGCCCTCATAAAGTTGCATTTATGCCCCGCCACGGAAGAAATCACACCATACTCCCGCACATGATTAATTACAGAGCAAATGTATGGGCTATGAAATCAGCAGGTGTTGAAAGAGTTATTTCTCCTTGTGCGGCAGGAAGTTTACAAAAACACGTTAAACCCGGAGATTTTGTAATATGCGACCAGTTCGTTGATTGGACAGACGGAAGAAAAACAACTTTCTTCGAAGGGCCTGTTGTAACTCATCCTTCCGCTGCTGAAACATACTGTCCTGAATTAAGAAAACTGGCGGTTAAAACAGGTAAAGATTTAGGTATAACTATTCATGAAACAGGTACTGTTGTTGTGATTAACGGCCCTAGATTCTCTACTAAAGCAGAATCTAAATTCTTTACAAATCAGGGTTGGGAAGTTATCAACATGACAGCTTTCCCTGAAGCATATCTTGTTAAAGAAGCAGATATGTGTCCTTTGAATATTTCATTGATAACAGACTATGACGCAGGTCTTGTGGGCGATGTTCCGCCGGTTTCTCATCACGAAGTTATTGAAGTATTCAATGCTAACCTTGCAAATCTTAAAAACTTATTATTTAATATGATTGAGCAAATTCCTACAGAAAGAAAAGAATGCGAATGCGCTCATACAAAATCAAAATCACAATTATAAGGTAGTAAAATATGATTAGAGGCTTAATAAACGGTATAAATAATATATTCCTGCTTTTTTATGTGGTAATTCTTTTAAGAATATTCTTAAGCTGGATTCCAAATCTCGATTGGTATAAACAGCCATGGTTTACGATAAGAAATGTTGCCGATGCATATTTGAATATATTCAGAAAATTTATACCGCCTTATAACGGATTGGATTTTTCACCGATTATTGCTTTAATAGTTCTGCAAATTATCCAGAACGTTATCATTTATGCTATTGTAATCATTGGTAAAGGTTTAGTATGAAAATAATTATATTTGGAGCAACGGAAGTAGGATGCCTTCTCGCTACAGAATTTTTTGAAGATCACGATATTACAATCATTGATAAAGAAGAAAACCAAACTGATGAATTTTCAAAACTAGATATCAGTTTTGTAACAGGCAATGCATGCGACATAGGTGTGTTAAATTGTGCAGACATTCAAAATGCAGATGTATTCATTGCCTGCACAGCTATTGACGAAGCTAATATCGTAGCCTGCCTTTCTGCCAAAAGAATAAGCGGAATAAGAACCATCTGTTTTGTAAGCAAAGAAGAATACAAAAAGACCCTTTATTTTGAAAAAAACAGTATTAATGCAGGAGACTTCTTTATAGATTATATAATCTGGCCGGAAGAACTTTTAACACAGGATATTTTCAGAATAGTTACCGTTGCCAAGGCACTGGATGTAGAGAATTTTGCAGACGGTAAGGCAAGGCTTCTGGAATATAAAGTTACTCCGAACCTGAGTATTGTAAACAAAAAAATTAAAGACTGCGGATTTACACATGATACGTTAATCGTAGGCATTACCAGAAACGGGGAACTGTTTATCCCTAACGGGGACACAGAATTACTTGCAGAAGACAAACTCATTTTTATGGGAACATCTCATTCACTTGATATTCTGGCAGGAACATTTTTCCATGAAAAAGAAATCGTTAAAAATGTTTCTATAATCGGCGGCGGAACAGTCGGCTTAATGCTTGCCAAAAACCTTGAATCCTTAAAAATAAAAACGAAAATAGTTGAAAAAAATTATGAAAGATGTGAGTATCTTGCTCAAGAATTAAAACATACGTTAATAATTCACGGCGACGGAACAAATCTTAAACTTCTTGATGAAGAAGAAATCGGTTCTGCCGATGTAGTTATAAGTGTTACGAATAATGATGAAAAAAATCTTTTATGTTCGCTTCTGGCAAAACAGTTAGGAGTTAACCGTGTAATTGCAAGGGTTGCAAAAGTTCTAAACATACCATTGTTTGAAAAAGTTGGTATAGATGTTGCCGTTTCACCTAAAAATTCAGCTTTAGCAGAAGTAAAAAATGATCTGGCAGAAAATAATGTAGATATTCTTGCGACGGTAGAACAGGGTCAGGGCGAAGTTTTAGAGATAAAAGTTAAGTCTGAATTCGACAATAAAAAAATAATGGACTTAAGATTTCCAACAGCAGCTATTATCGGAATTATTGAGCGTGGAAACAAGGTTATAATCCCTAACGGTTTAACAGAAATAAAATATAATGACATCTTAATTATATTTACAAAAGCCGAAGACGGTGAGCTTATAAAAGAATTCTTCAAGGCAGGTTCTAAATGCGTATAAATTATCTTGCGAATGCAATAGGATTAATTTTGATGTACATAAGCCTTGTCATCCTTGCACCGGTAATAATCGCATTAATTTATAAAGATT
>DVIU01000217.1 GCA_018711035.1 Candidatus Scatousia excrementigallinarum | reverse complement strand
TAGGCTTTATAGCTGCAATAGGAGTTTCAATCCAAAACGGCGTAATTTTACTATCGTCAATTATCCGTCAGCAAAAGCTTTATCATAATTTGAGAACTGCTATTATAACAGGGGCGGTTCAGAAGCTTCGGCCTGTACTCACAGCCTCTCTTGTCGCAATTTTAGGACTGCTGCCTGCTGCACTTTCCAACGGAATAGGTGCTCAGAGCCAAAAGCCTTTTGCTATTGCAATTATCGGAGGACTTTCTTTCGGCACAGCCTTTACAATATTTCTTATTCCGCTATTATATAAAATTACAGGGGAAAATAAAAATGAAAATTCTTAAATCAATTTTAATAATCACTCTTTCAGCAGTTCTTACCGGATGCGCGTCAAAAAATACCGCACAGCATACCAATAAGCTCTTAACACTGACTGATGCACAGGAATCAAATGCGAAAATTGAGACTTCTCCGCTTCAGGAAATGGACATTGAATTACAAATAACCATTCCCGCCCAGTTTAAAGCAAGGAATCAGTCTATCGAAAGAGTTTATTCCCCTGTTGACGGAAAAATAACTGAAGTTTATGTCGAGCCAGGTGCTGTTCTGAAAATCGGGCAGCCAGTTGTTCAAATTAAATCTGACGAAATAAGCCAGATTCAGCTTGAATTTTTAGAGAAAATTCTTGAGATTGATGCGGGTGTAAACGAATTAAAAGCACAATTTGAGCTGTCCCGCCAGAACTACAACAGAGAAAAAACGCTTTACAATGAAAAAATTTCATCACGTGCCGAATACGAAACGGCAAACGCACAAATGAAAAAAGATAAAGCAAACTTAGACGCGTTATATCTGAAACGCTCATCATTGATAAACGTTTATAAACAGCGGCTTGCCGTGTATGGAGGAAGTATTGACGGAGTGCTGCGGACAAAACAGATTTATCCTTATGTAACACTCAGAGCAAACAAAAACGGCATTTTACTGGAAAGAAAAGTTAATCCCGGGGAAATTGTTGAAAAGAACAGAGAACTCTTTAACCTTGCAGACCTGTCAACAATATGGCTTGTCGGATACGCATTTGAGAAAGATTCTTCCGCGCTTCACGTTGGAGAATCCGTAACAGGAACGCTTGAAGAAGCCTCCGGAACAATAAACGGAGTATTGTCTTATGTTTCACCAATTCTTGACAGCACAACAAAAACGCTGGAAGTACGCGCAGATATTCCTAACAAAGATTTTAAAATCAAACCTAATATGTATGCTGAGATGTTTGTAAATACCGGAATAGTACATGTCCTTGCAATCCCGAACGATGCTGTTGAAAAATATGGAGATTATGACTTTGCATACGTTAAAACCGCACCGCATACTTATGAAGAACGCAAAGTTAAAACCGGCAGAAAAAATGATCAATTCACAGAAATTATTTCAGGTGTTAATGCAGGAGAGGAAGTTGTAACCCGCGGTTCTTTTGAACTTCTTGGCGAAAGCATAAAAAAACAGGAAGCGGAATAAGCTGTTATTCCGGTTTAATTTCATTTCTTCGATAAAGTTTTTTTACAAGATAAGGCAGTTCCATTTCCTCTGTAAATAGTTCAATATAGCATAACTTTGATTTCTGTTCTTCAGCGGCAATTTCAAGGACATCGGCAAACTCCTGATTGGTATAGACTTTTGCTGTAAAAACGTCTTTTTTACAGAATGCTTTTATTATATCGGTATATGCCCACGGAATTATATTGTTATATGCATCTTTTGGATCTTTGGAAAGAATACGCTCGATTGTGTAACCGGAATTATTTAAAACAAAGATTATTGGTTTAAGATTGTAATAAAACATATTACTTACCGATTGAATTGTAAGCTGGTGCGCGCCCTCACCGGTTAACAAAATCATTCTGCGGGAAGGTTTTGCAACCATAGCACCGAATAAAGCAGGAGTCGCCCAGCCGATTGAAGCCCACAATAACTGGTTATACCAGCGTGCATTGCGCGGAAAATTCAACATCGGAGGGAAAAAGTTTAATATGCCTGTATCTGAAAAAATACAGTCATCTTCTTTTAAAAATTCCTGAAACCTCTGGAACATAAATTCAAAATCAAGAGGATTATCATTATCTTCTATATTGCAAACCTGAGGAACAGCTTTTATCACTTTCATATTTCTTTTTTGCACTCTAAGTGAAAGTTTTGTGAGTATATCTTTCATCAAAACGTTTTCGTAAACAGTATTCTCAATTGTTGTGACAGTACCGAGAATTTCAATGTGGTCTTTAGGATTAACCCTTATATCGTATTTAAGAGTGTTAAAATCCCCGAACACAGTCCCAACGCAAATCGGGCAATCAGAATTATTAACCTGAAAATAAACATCAGTATTTTCCATTGACCCGAGATATGAACCTGTAAAATATTTTGAATTTTCATCTATAATGCCTTTTCCCATTATGAAGGTCGTTACAGGAATACCGCATGTATTGACAAATTCATTAAACTCTTTTTTACATATAAATCTCTCTACCAGAAAATCACCGATTATCACAGGCACGGCAGAATTGTCTATAAGCCTTACAGCGTGTTCTACAGCTTCATTAAGAGTTTTTTCATCACTGACCGGAAGTTGAATATCCGGTTCGTTGTCTATTTCCATATCACAAATGTCTGCCGGAATTGCTATATAAACAGGCTTTTTTGTCCTCATCATTATCGAGATAACCCGCTCAATTTCATTCTTTGCATTTTGTTCATCCAAAAAAGCAGACGCTTCGGTGTAATTTTCAAAAGCTCTTATGCCTGCATAATAATCCGGTTCACAGAAGTTATGGTGCATAACAGCATTACTTTTAATATACTTTGTTTTAGGAGCACCGACAATATGAATCACAGGAACATTTTCCGAATAACATCCTCCGATAGGATTCATTGCAGAAAGCTCCCCGACATTATATGTAGTAATCAAAGCCCCGTAACCGTTTAATCTGGCATATCCGTCGGCGGCACAACCTGCGTTAAGTTCGTTCGTACAGCCAATCCACTTTGTATTAGGATTATTCTGTACAGAATCTACTATATTAAAACAATAATCACCCGGCAATCCGAAAAAATCCTTTATGCCAAGTTTATAAAGTTCTTGAATTAAATAGTCCGAAACTTTTATCTTACTCATATACACCTCTTTTGAGGCATAATAATACATTCAATCACAAATTTTATCCCTAAAAAGGCTTAATGCTCAGGTATATATTAAGAATTGTAAAAAAATACTAAAAGTGTAAATTTTACGATTGCGCATAAGAAAATGTTGCTTTTTATAAAAAAACATTAAACACTTATATTTTTAGAAAATAATTATTACACAAATCATACAACAACTTACTACATTGGTAGTAAATTATCCTACAAGGGGATTATTGGCACGTCAAAAGGGGCATTGACGATTTCCATAACATAATGTATTGTATTAACAACACTTATTAAACAAGGGATATTAAATGACAGTATTGACACTAATGAAACGAGTTATGCTAATTAAGGTGCTAAAGTCCTCCGTCTTTAAGCATAATGTTTCATATTGCAGACTGTTTTTACCGGATATTACTTAATTTTACTAAACCTAATAAACATACTTACAGCCTGCAAATCAAGGGGTATATTTGCAGGCTTATTTTTTTACCGGAAAGGAGAACAACGCAGATGAGAATTACACAAATCCAAACATTTAACCCGCAGCGCAGCAAACAAACCGTATATACAAATCCAGCATCAGGAACAAAAAATTCTCCGCCGGTGCTAAATTCAAAAATGAATTCAAGCCCTCTTTGCGATATGAATTACAATAGGATTTTATTAAATAAAAAGCATCCTGTATTTACTGGCGCAATAGAAAAAGCAACAAATATTCTTGCAAAACAGCTCCCTCTTGAAGAAAGACTGGCTGATGCGTTTACATTTATGAAATACGGAGATCTCGTAGTTGTAGGAAAAACACTTAAGGAAACTCAAAAATCACTTATTGAATCCGCAGACAAAATGAAAAAAAGCCTGATAAAACGAGCATTTTTTATTGAAGATGATAATTTCAAAGGGATATTAGCATTCAGAAAGGATACTCTTGGCGACACGGAAATAATTAATGCTAATAAAAAACCTATTTTTATAACAACAGACGGACATGAATATGAAATCCCGGCTCAAGGAAGCAATTATGTAATCCCTGGTGATACAGTACGCATTGACGACAGCATTGTGACAATAAAAAACAAACCCAAAGTTGATTTGAGTATGCACAGATTTGCTTATGCCAAGGCTTTCAACTATGAAAAAGAAGCCGAAGAAGTTATCAAAAACCAGAATCGCCGTGTATTAACTACTCTTTACAGCGAAAAGAAACCTGTAAAGAAAACAATGTTTAAAGACGTAATAGGGCAGGATGAAGTTATTAAGGAATTAAAAGAGAATATTCTTTATCCGTTAAGAATGCCAAGAGCATACGAAAATCTTGATCTTCATCACGGATACATTCTAAAAGGCGCCCCCGGTTTAGGGAAAACACATACGGCACAGGCTTTAATAAACGAAGCCGGAATGAATTATAAGTTTCTAAACGGGCTTGAACTGGAACAGAAATACGTCGGCGAGTCCGAAGCTGCCTGGAGAGATTTATTTGACGAAGCTATAGATAATCAGCCATACCTTTTATTTATAGACGAGTTTGATGCAGTAGGCAGAGCCAGAGGCGGACATGATGAATACGGCGACAAAGTTGTTGACCAGATTTTAACCTGTATGACAGATGTTGATGCAAACAGATACGATGTATTTGTAATGGCAGCCACTAACTTTTTTGACCGTCTTGATAATGCACTGATAAGGTCAGGAAGATTCGGGAAAATTCTTGACTTTAAACATCCGGACCTCAACGCAACAAGAAAACTTCTTGATAATTATACAAACGGAAAACCCGTAAGTGAAACATTATCAAAAGATGAAATTGCAAGAAAAATGTTTGATTTGAAATGTACCGGTGCTGATGTAAGAAGGCTTGTAACTGATGCTTACTTAAAGGGATATGAAAGAGCCGGAATAACTGCAAAGCTTGAATCAAATACTTTAACCGATGCGGATTTGGACAAATTCAGAATCCTTGATACAGATTTTGAAAATGCTATTGAAAAATTTAAGGAAGGGAAAAAACCTGACAGAAAAGCTGTAGGTTTTAACAAATAAAAAAAGAGGACTTAATTGTCCTCTTTTTTTTGAGCTTTAAAATTATTATGAGCATGTGCACAGTTACAAAACGGTTTATTTGTTGATAATCCACATCTGCAAAGAGTCTGGCGGTTTCGGATTTCGTAACTTTTTCCCTCAGAACTTTCAATTCTTATACCGCCTCGTACCCATATAGGGCCGCTCAATTTCAACCCGTCATCTTCAAGTATAGAAATTGATTTTTCAAGCTCATCTTCAAGCATATTGCCGTTTTTATCAAAAATGACAAGCCTTCCCGAAGGACACAAATTCGCCTCTCTCACTGCATCTTTATCAGATTGCTCCTCTCCCTTTATAATAAGGTTCCAAATTGACCCTTTTGCGTCACAAAATCTTGCATATGCACAGTATTGTTCATTGTCTGCAAGTGTAAGATTTTTGCCATGAAATTCAACAGCGTTATCCAAAATCGGTTCAAATGAAGCAGTTTCAGTTCCGTCGAAACCTGCTTCAACATGAGAATAATCACAAAAAGGAGCATTTTTTGTTTTTCCGCACCTGCAAAGAGCAACAGGACGTGCCTGAGTTTTTATGATTTCGCCCTCGCTGTAATCTATACAAACTCCGTTTTCATCTGTCAAAATTTTTTGAGTTGTAATCTTTGGAAATCCATATACCAAATAAGGGCCGTCTTTTGCAACCTTAATAAATATTTCCTTTTCAGACATATTTTTTACTTTCTCCGGCTAATGATTCAAATGTGCCATAAGATTTGCCAGAAGCTGTGATTTTTCATGATAGCCGGTTAGAGTCGCAAGGACTTTTCCTTCTCTAAATAATAAAAAAGTCGGGAAGCCGGAAATACCGTATTTTTGCGTAAGTTTAGGATTTTCATCAGAATTTACTGTCCCAATCCAGATATTATTATCTGAGAGGTCACTTAAAACAGGCCGCTGTTTTTGACAGAAGCCGCACCATGGCGCGTAAAATTCCACAAGCTTTAAACCTGATTTAATATTATCTTCAAAATTCTTTTCATTTAATTCGACTAACATATTGCCTCATTTCTTTTTTTTATATTTTCAAAACAAAGCTAAAATGCTTTCATCCGACATTAAGGCAATTAATTTCCCGTAGAATCGTAAACCCATTTAATATACGAATCTGCTCCCTCTTTTACTTCTAATGAAATAATTTCCGGCACATCATACGTATGTATTTTTGTAATACAATCTTTCAGAGAATCCATAAGACTTTCTCTGGTTTTTATTATCAGAAGATACTCGTCATCTTCAACAATTTCGCCCTGCCACTGATAAACAGAACAAATTCTTGGAACAATATTAACACATGCTGCAAGTTTTTTATCAACAACTTTACGTGCAATTTCTTTTGCACCCTCAAGCTTATCTATAGTACAGAAAACAACTCTAATATCCATATTACCCTCCGTTTGTAAACATTTTATCATAAAAAATTTACTTACCTCTTGACTGATAGTAACTATCAGGTTTTAAAATAAAAATGTAAAGGAGGATAAATAATGAGTAAAAAAGTGTTAATAATATCATCTTCACCGCGAAAAGGCGGTAATTCGGACATTCTGTGCGATAAATTTCTTGAAGGTTCTCAGGCTGCCGGCAATCAGGTTGAAAAAATCTTTTTAAGAGATAAAAAAATAAACTACTGCACAGGCTGTGGATTTTGTAATACAAATGATTACTCAGGCTGTTCACAACAAGATGACGCCGGAGAAATTCTTGAAAAAATGGTTGAGGCAGATGTTATCGTATTTGCAACTCCGGTTTATTTTTATACAATGTGTGCACAGTTAAAAACACTTATTGACAGATGCTGCGCACGTTATACACATATAAACAACAAGGAATTTTATTATATAATGACAGCCGCCGACGGAAATCCTCACGCTATGGATCGAGTAATTGAAGAATTACGAGGATTTTTATATTGTCTTTCCGGAGCCAAGGAAAAAGGTATGATAATTGGAACAGGAGTTTGGCAAAAAGGAGATGCTGCTTCAACTCAACTGCCTCAACAGGCATATAATCTGGGTAAATCGGTATAGAAAAGGATTCTTATGTTAAAGAATATTATATCAGGATTATTAATAATCATCGCAACCGGCAGTACAATATGCTTTGCGGCACAGAAAGACATGAGGGTAACTAATATGACAAAAATATTTCAAAATGAATCCGATCCGGAACTTGCTGAAATTGCACAGCGATTTATAAATAAAGATATAGCAAATCTTGGAGAACTAACGACAAAAGAACGCGATTTAATTACAATTGTGGTATTAACTGTAAACCAACAGCCCGAAATTCTGCAAGAATATATCAAACAGGCTTTAGAAGACGGTGTAACACCTGAAGAAATTAAAGAAGCTATATATCAAACCGCACCTTATGCAGGAATTCCAAAAACTTTGATAGCAATCAAGGTTTCAAATCAAACATTTAAGGAGCAAAACATCCAACTGCCTTTAAAAAGTCAAAAGACTGTAAATGAAAAAGACAGATATGAAAAAGGGCTTTCTGCACAGGTTGAAATTTTCGGAGACGGGATTAAAAACATGAAAAATTCATACCCGAAAACTGAACAATTTATACCGCAGTACCTGGCAGAATATTGTTTTGGAGATTTCTACACCAGACAAAGCCTTAATTTGCAAACAAGAGAACTTTTAACACTTTGCATGCTAGCAGCTCTCGGTGATACAGAAAGTCAGATAAAAGGGCATATTACAGGAAATCTTAACACCGGTAATTCAAAAGAGAAAATGATTGCCGCAATCGCTCAATGCCTGCCTTATATAGGATTTCCGAGAACACTGAATGCCATTAGATATTTAAATGAGGCAATCCCCGAATAAAAAAGAAAACTCCCGCTAAAATGGGAGTTTTTTTATTACCCTTACGAGGAATTTAAATTTTTCCATATTGAAATATAGTTAATTTTATGAAGAATTTAAGTATAAAAAGAATATATGATACTCCATCAAAAAACGACGGCAAAAGAATTTTAATAGACAGATTGTGGCCGCGCGGAATAAAAAAAGAGGATGCGCATCTAGATTTATGGATGAAAGATATTGCACCCAGCAACGAATTAAGAGAATGGTTCGGACACAAACCCGAACGATTTAAAGAATTCTCCCAAAGATACAAAACAGAATTAAAAACTCATATGGATGATATTAAACAAATTAAAGATATTCTTGAAACACATAATGTAACACTATTATACGCAGCAAAGGATACAGAACACAATCAAGCTGTTGTTTTAAAAGAATATTTAGAAAAATAATTTGACTTAAATATATAAATGTGCTGTAAAATGTAGTTAAGAAAGTATTAGAAGTATGGGAAAAGAATACAAGTTACAGCATTTATATTCAAATCTTGCATTGCTGCTGACTGCTTTTATTTTAGGGCTTTCATTTGTAGCACAGAAAGCGGGAATGGAATTTGTCGGGCCGTTTACATTTAACACGGTGAGAAACTTTCTTGGAGTTATGAGTTTACTGCCTATAATTTTCATAGCAAAAATTTATTCCTCAAAAAAATATTCGCGCTCAAAAAACGAAATACATATCCAGCATAAACTTCTTGCTAAAGGCGGCATAATATGCGGGATTTTGTTTTTTCTGGCATTATCTATTAATCAATACTGTATGCTTTATGCACCAGCCGGAAAAGCAGGTTTTATAACTGCATTGTATATTATTTTTGTTCCGCTTATTTCTGTTGTCTTTTTTAAGCGTAAACTAAAAAATAATGTAAAAATCAGTATTATTCTGGCATTAACAGGCTTGTATCTTCTTTGTGTAAAAGAGAGTTCACCTTTTCAGTTGTGTGACTTGGGACTTCTTATAAGTTCTATATTTTTCGCGCTCCATCTTTTTGCAGTCGGGCATTATTCACATAAAATAAGTTCTATCAAGCTTGCCTGCGTTCAGTTTCTGGTTACCGCAATCCTATCGGCAGTATTAATGTTTATACTTGAGCCTGTATCAGTAAATGCAATTCTTAACGGTATAAAACCAATCCTGTTTTCAGGAGTTGTTGTAACCGGCGTGGCTTACACATTACAGATTTACGGTCAGAAAAACACGCCGCCGGTACTCGCTTCTTTGATTTTAAGTATGGAATCCGTTTTTGCCGTATTAGGGGGAATGGCAATCCTTGGTGAAACTTTAACCTTTAAAGAAGGCCTCGGATGTGTTATTATGATAAGTGCAATTTTATTATCACAACTGCGTTTTGCTCCGCGTGCAATGAAAAGATTAAAACGAATAAATAAAAAAGTTCAATATACCTCTTGACTGATAGCTGCTATCAGGTTTTAAAATATGAATATAGCATGGAAAGGAGATAATTGAACATGATTTTAGACAAAGTAAATTCACCATCAGATTTGAAAAATTTATCTTTGAATGAATTGAACACGCTTGCCGATGAAATCAGAGAACTTATTATTAAAAAAGTAAATACAACAGGCGGTCATATGGGGCCGAATCTGGGAATTATAGAGACAACAATTGCATTGCATTATGTTTTTAACTCTCCTGTTGATAAAATAGTTTTTGATGTATCGCACCAGTGTTACCCGCACAAAATTTTGACAGGTAGAAAAGAAGGCTTTACAAATCCTGAACTTTACCATAAATATACAGGCTACACTGCTCCGGAAGAAAGTATGCACGATATATTTAAAGTAGGCCACACCTCAACCTCTGTAAGCCTTGCAACAGGACTTGCAAAAGCAAGAGATTTGACAGGCGGCAAAGAAAATATCATTGCACTAATAGGAGACGGCTCTTTAAGCGGAGGTGAAGCTCTTGAAGGACTCGATAACGCAGCGGTTTTAGACAGTAATATGATTGTTGTGGTTAATGACAATGATATGTCTATTGCCGAAAATTATGGCGGATTATACAAAAATCTACAGGAATTAAAGGATTCCGACGGAAAATGTGAATGTAACTTCTTTAAATCCTTAGGATTTGATTATATTTATGTAGCCGAAGGCAATAATATTGAAAAACTAATAGAAGCTTTCAAAAGAGTAAAAGACACGAATCACCCGGTAGTAGTACATTTACATACTCTAAAAGGTCACGGTCTTGCAGTTGCGGAAGAAAACAAAGAGGCCTTCCACTGGATTCTTCCGGGAACTCTGGATAAGAAAGAAGAACCTGCACCTGTACAGAGTGAAAATTACGTGTCAATTACAACAGATTACATTCTGAATAAAGCCGAAAAAGACCCTTCGATTATAGCGATATCTCCTGCCACACCGGGGGCATACGGTTTTACGCCGGAATTCAGAAAAAAACTCGGCAAACAGTATCTTGATGTTGGAATTGCAGAAGAACATGCCGTTGCAGCAGCCTCTGCAATGGCAAAATACGGTGCAAAACCTATTCTTGCAATTCTCAGTTCTTTTGTACAAAGAACGTATGACCAGCTTTCACAGGATTTGTGCCTGAACAATTCCCCTGTTACTATTTTAGTGCACTGGGGCGCACTTTCAAACGGCGACGCAACACATCTCGGGTCATTTGATATACCGCTGATTTGTAATATTCCTAATATGGTTTATCTTGCGCCAACTTCTAAAGAAGAATACCTTAAAATGCTCGACTGGTCTGTTGAACAAAAAGATTTTCCTGTTGCAATAAGAGTGCCGTTCGGAAACTTTGTTTCTACAGGCATTGAAGACAATACAGATTATTCAATTCTTAATAAATTCAAAGTTGAAGAACAGGGTTCAGAGGTAGCAATTTTAGGGCTCGGAAACTTCTTCCATCTGGCAAAAGATGTCAAAGACGAATTAAAAGCAAAAACCGGAATTAACGCAACATTAATTAATCCGCGTTTTATTACAGGAATTGACGAAGAATTGCTAAACAGCTTAAAAGACAGTCATAAAGTTGTCATAACTCTTGAAGACGGACAGGTTGACGGAGGTTTTGGCGAAAAAATATCAAGATATTTTGGAAAGTCGGATATTAAGGTTCTAAACTTCGGCGGCAAAAAAGAATTTACCGACAGAGTTCCGCTTGAAGAACTTTATCAGAGATATCATCTTACAAAAGAACTTATTGTTGATGATATAAAAAAATGTCTCTAAAACAAAACGCCCGATTATTATTATCGGGCGTTTTTATTATGCAATACTTTCATGCTCAACTTTATTCATCGGATTCCACTCGTCATTGAGGTTATTTTTTATAAGATTTTTATAATAGTTTTCTTTATATTCCAACAAATCCATTTGTCTTTGCAAATCATCCATCTGCTGCTGAGCCTTAATCTTTGTCGCCTGAATAATTCCAAAACGTTCAGGAATTGTTGAATCACCTATAAGACACAGGTCAATATATCGTTTAATAGCCTTATTTTCAGTTCCAACCATTCTCAAACACTTAACAATTTTAACCCAGTCCAAATCATTTTCCGAAAATAAACGCACATTATTTTCATTCCTTTTTATAAAAGGAAAAAATCCGCTCTTTGCCCAAAAACGAAGAGTATGCTCGGAAACATCCATTTTATCTGCAACTTCTTTAATCGTGTACATTATGTACCCTCCTTGAAAACATTTTACCATAAAAAAGAGCCGTTAAAAACGGCTCTGATTTACGTTATGGTAACTGACTTGTGTAATTTTCCTTCATTGAATTTGCTCTTGATAAATTCAGATAAAGAATTTTATTTGCGGTGGATTTATTCATGTTTATGAATTTAACACCTGCAAAACCATTGTCTGTAATACGTACAACTTCTACATCCACATCAATATCCATATCTTCATATAAAAGTTTTACATGTTTTTTATCCCCTATTTTGAGGTTATTAGGGTTATCTATCAAAGCACCGGTTTTAGAAATATCATATACCGCGACATTTGATTGAAGATTTTGATCCTTTGTAGGGAAGCGCATAGACACACGTTTTGTGGCCTTATAAGTTGCCTTATCAATATCTTTAAAGTCAGGAGTTGTTGTGTTGTACTGAATTTTGTCATCCTTATAAGTCAATCTGTAGAAACTGTTTTCATTTCTAAATAAGTTTGCAACTTCATAAGGATTATAATTAACAGCAGGAGCTTTAGATCTCAGAATAACAAGGTTGCCCATATCAAGTCCAAAAGAACCGGTTTTTTCGGTATAAAGTTGAAGTGTTGAATCAACGAGTCTTCTGAAATCATTATCAACAACAGTGAGCCATCTGTAATCTCCAGGATAATTACCTTCTCCAAATCTGTTACCGTTTCTGAATTCCGCATAGTTTGTGATAAGGCCGTCTCTTACAGAAAGATTTAAGTCTTTTGTATCAACATAAGCATTATCAGCATAGATTTTGTTTATATTTAATCCGCGGTTATTGCCGGTTTCTTCAGATTCGTCACTTGAATTTACAGACAATGTAACTTCATGAGCTTTGTAAGCCTTACCGTCCGGAATCTGGTATTTATTATTGAAAAATTCAATTGTTTGGAATTTATCAGTTTCGTTATAGCTTCGTGTGGAATCATCTCCTGTTGCGCTTTTAACCATTTCTCTAGATACGCCCTGAAGGTCAAAAGACAACTTCGCACCTTCACCTACTGTATTAAAGCCTGTAGCATGCGCTTCGTTACCATTCAGGTCTGTATATACAGTATCTAAAGTAGGGTCAAATCCACCAGGTCTGTTATTTGTGTACACATCCGATTTTGCCGCATCGTAAGCGTGAGCGTAAATATTATCAGCCATCAACGATACATCGGCAGTTTGGAATGTCTGGTCAAGGTATTGTTCATAACTTCCCTTACCGTTATTTGCACCACGGACATAGGCATTATAGATTTTCAGAGTTGAATTTGCCTCGGCTCCACCGTTTGCATCAAGAACTTCTATTGCAACAGTCTGTGGAACTACGTCCATAGAATTTCCACCAAGCTTGATTTTATCGTGCGGATAGAGAAGGTCATTAAAATCTTCGCCAAGGCTGGTCAGTTTGCCAAGGTTATATATTGTAAGATTTTTGGCTCTGCTTTGAATATGTAAATGATTATTTGAAGTTATTTCATGAATTTCAGCATCCGACCCGAGCGCAAAGTCAATTGAACCGCGTTTTGATACCAGATAAGCGATATTTGTCTTATCACCTTTTGCCGAACCGTCAAGGTAAATATCATTTTCAGCCTCAAATCCGACTTTTGCATTCGCGTCGAGGTCTGTTCTTTGATTATATGTCAAAGCGTTGCCTTTTTCGCCGATTTCGTTACTTGAGATTACCGAGATATTTTTACCTTCAAGATTTGCCTGTGATTTATCTGTCGAAGCATTTCTAATTGAGTAGCCTCTGTAATAAGGGTCATTATTCGGATCAGGATTTTCTTCATCCTGATATTTCCAATCCGCAGCAGTAAGGACAATGTCCCCGTCGGTTTTAATCTTATCAACATTCAAATCTGATTTTTTAGCTGTAAGATTTACCAAGCCGGAATCTTTTACACCGTCTTTTGCGTTTGCTTCAATATTAACTTTTCCTTTAATATTAACATTAAGAGATTTTGTATAGTCTCTTGTACTTGCATCTATACTGTAAGCAGGCTTGTCTGTTTGTGCACGCTTACCGACACTGCCGCCGTTAACAGTCATAATCAAGTCAGAAGCTGCTGAGATTAAAGTTTTATCAACACCGGCATTTAGAACATCTCCGTTTGTCTGGTTAATAACAACATTACTGCCGGATTCTATATTGAAATCTGTATCTTTATGCCCGATTACAATATCAGAATCTTTATTGGTAAGTTTAATATCACCGGTACTTGTTTTAACTTTACCTTCAAGCTTCATACCGCCCTTACCTGTATTTTCAAGCTCAAGTTGTCCGTTATTATTTTGGATTTTACCGGCAGAGGTAACTTTTATACCGTCAGAACCTTCATTTTTAACGGTAGTTTTACCTTTTTTATTTTCTACTAGTCCGGAAATTGTTACTCCGGCTTTTTTATTTGAAATTTCAACAATACCGTCAGTATTGGTTACAGTACCAGAGATTTCAATTCCCTGTTCACCCTGCGAATCGATTTTTGTATCGCCTTTTAACAGGTTTTTAATTTTACCGATAATTGAAACCTTGCCCTCTCCGGTATTTTTAATTTCGATATTTCCGTTAGAATTTTGTAAAGTTCCTTTTTCTGAAATTGTTACATTTCCTTGCGTATTATCTACTTTTAAGGTACCGTTTGAGTTTTCAATTATACTATTAACGGAAACGCCTTCCGAACCGTTATTTTTAACGTTAATTGCACCGTCATTGAGGACTTTACCATCAATTGTTATGCCGGAATTATTACCGTTTTCGATTACTGTATTACCAACAGAATCAACTGTAGCAAGCAATTCCCCATTAGAACCTCTTTTTTCATTTACTGCGATTCCGTTATCTGATTTAATTGTAAGCTGACCGGCACCGTCAGTATTTTGTCTATTATGTCCGTGTTTTAAGAAACCTAAAATACTGATTTTACCGTTTGAGTCAATATTTGTAAGGGCTTCGGAATGACCCTGATTAATAATATTATCAGATTTCAGAGAACCTCTGTTAGTAAATTGTCCGTTCATACGGTCATTTGCAAGATTGTTAACTACAAGTTCTTTATCTGTTTTGTTCTGTATATTTACATTTGCAAAACCGTCTGTATATTTAACAGTGCCGCTGCCTGACACAGAACCGGTAAAGTTAACGTTGCCGCCTTCCTGCTGTGTATTGAACACAAGAAGCTTGCCGTCAACATACAGGACTTTTATATTACCGTTCGAATTGTCAAGATATGCGGTATCAACCATGTTCTTCTCGCCGGTATTCGGGTCAACAACAAGGTTTTCAGGTTTAATCATATCTTCTGTTATTACAATATTTCTATCTCCGTAACCTGCCTGCACAAGGCCGTCAACTTTAATATTTGATGCATTTACGGTTACATCTTTACCTGCAACAAATCTGTCATTTTCTTTAATTTCAAAGCTGCCTCCGCCGGTGTAAACGGCATTACCCTGTGTGGCAATAATATCTTTTGATGCGGTATTGATTAAACTTTTTATGGTTATATCACCGCTTTCATTCCAGATTGACAAATATCCGTTATTAAAGTTTATAAGTCCGTTCATTATTATATTTGAAACAATCGACCCTCCGGCTACCGGATTATTATGGTCATAAAGATTTTTAATCGATATGCCTGGATTAAAATCACCGGTTGTGTCGCCTGAAAGCAGATGAACATTATCTGCAACAGGAGTATCTTTATTTGCAAGGTGATTATAGGTTACATCATTTATGATGAGCCCTGAATTACCTGAAGTATTATAGTTTATATTCCCGAATACCAAATCATAATCCGAATAATTCGTTACCTCTACAGTAGGAGCAAAAATATGGAAATTGCCATTACCTTCGATATTCGGAGCTAATGATTCATTGCCGTTGGAATCTTTTACAACCTTCATATCAATGCCGCTAATTTCAATTTTTGCATTAGGAATATCTAAATTATCAAATTTGAAATAAGGTTTACCGACACTTGTATCAGTAAAAGAACCTCTTAAATCTTCAAGGTATTTAAGCTGGTCATTCATAGCAGAAAGACTTTCTGAATTGCTTTGTATTGAAGATATTAGCCCTTCACCTTTTATTTTAAGGTTATTTAATTGCTGGGTATAATTATTTACCACCTGCTCAAGTCTGTCAATTGATTCCTGCACGGAATCTTTATCAGAGATTATGCTTATTAAATCACCCTGTTTAAATATAGCTAATCCTGATTCCGCATCTGTTGTAATATTGTCAGCCACTGAATGATATGCAGATTTTACTTCTGCTTTATTTTCAATCGAAAGAGTATCTACATATTTATCAAATAAGTCACCGCCTTCACCTTTATGCTCATTTGCATATTTATTATAATTTGACCAGAAGTTATCTGCATCTTCTATTTTTTCATTTACTTTATCTTTGATTTGATTTTCAATGTTATCCATTGTTATTGTGTTATCTTTATTTGCATTTAAACTGTCAAGAAGAGTCTGGTATTGCTCAAGCTTTTGCTCATATTCTGCAATTTCTTTTGAGTTTGCTTCCTGATTCTTTTTCATTTCTGCAATTTCGTTATTAATATTTTCAATTTCATCTTTAACTTCTGAAATTACTTTCTCATTATCTTTTTCCTGTTGTTCAGCAGAAATGACTTTATCACTGTCAACTTTTTCATATTTATCTTCAAAGCCGCTGTGTTCAACGACATTACCGTCTCTATCAATTTCAAAGTTATATTTAGACTCGCTTCCTGCTGTAATTTCACCGTTAAGGGTAAGTTTACTTGTTCCGCCTCTTGAAACATTAGAATAATCATCCTCCACAGTAATAGGAATACCAAAAAGCAGATAACTTGTCTTTTTAGAATGAACTCTTGAATTAAGTTTATAATCACCGTCGCTGTAACGTATAGCAACATCTTTTCCTGATGATATGCTTGCACCTTCATTTACATTGAGGTTATTATTAACATTATATTTCAGATAACCATCGGCATCGCCGGTTGCGACAGCCGCATCAACAGTTAATTCGGCAAGCTGTGTCAATTCATTTACAGAATCATCCTTCATAAAATTAATCTGAACAGTGTCTTTACCTTTGAGTTCACCGCTGTTATTAATTGTATTGTTAATAGTTAATTCCAGATTTGCATGAGCTTCAGGGTCTAAACCTCCAAAGTGATCAGCATTTGTGACGGATTCCGAATGTAAAATATTTTTTGAATCCATAGCAAGATTCAAGTCATTCGCTTCTAAAGTTGACCCTTTGCTAATTGTAATATTATTATTGTTAGTCACCTTAAGATTGGAGGTTGCAACGTTTTTCGTTACAAAACCGTCACCTTCGGTATAGATTTTTTGTTTTAATGTACTTTCAGTTCTGGCCTTTACATTCATATTTTGTTTAGCCTTGACTGTAGAATTATTAAACTTGATATTTGAATTTTGAGTAATATCGTTTGAGATATCAGCATCATGTGTAGCGGAAAAACCTGATACACCAACTCTGTATGATATTTCTTTATCGCCGATTGTACCCAATTTTGCAGAAGCAGAAACATTAACATTTTCAGCTTCTATATTTGCATTATTAAATTCAACATCGGCAATAGAATTAATAGAATTGTTGATTTTACCTCCGCGAATAACAATTGCACCGGCACCTTGTTCATTCTGACGCATTAATACACGGTTTTCACTGTCTGCCTTAATTGAAATATCGCCACCGTTAGTTTTTATGTTTGCACCGTTTACATTAATTTTATTTGTTGCAGTAATTGTATTTTTTGTTTCATTTTTTGCAATAGCTGCAAGACCGGCCGATTTACTTGAAATCCGTGTATTGGCAGTATTTTTGGCAGTTGAAGTTACATCCACTGCGTTTTTAGAATCGCCCTGAATATTTGCCGTAATATTTATTGTTGAATCCCCGCCGGAATTTGTTGTCATTTTATAAGAATTAACATCTACAAACCCACCACCAGACGATTCTGAGGAATTAACCGTGTTTCTTTCCACATTAGAATTTACGGTCATATTATCCATAGAAAGATTTCCACCAATATTAATTGTCGTATCCGTATCAATTACAGCATCAGCAGTATTCACATTGGCTCCAACAAGGCTTATGCTCTGGTTCATAATTGAAGTATTAACGTTTGCTTTATCGCCGAGTTGAACGTTAATAGCCTTTTCAACTTCCGTATTACCAGCGATAGTAATTGTGTTTGAACCACCGGCATAGGCGTCCATATCAAGAGTACTCAATTCTATAGCACTAAGGCTTCCGGATTCTGACCCAACATTAGCAGTCCTGTTTAATTTTGAAAATACATTTAAGTTATCGGTTTTCAAATTAGCAGGATTAATTGTTACATCAGTTGCAGCACTTACGTTAGCATTAAGGCTTGTGACACCAACACCTGCTAATCCTGCCTTTACCTGTTTGGCAGACGCTTCTGCTTTAATTTCACCGGCTTCTGTCGTACCGGTTTTTACACCGGCATAAACATTGGTACTGCCGGTTTTATCACTATTTTTATTTACTATCTCTGCGTCACCTTTAATTGCAGAATCAAATTGGGCTTTGACTATAGCACCCTGAGATGTAACATCAACACCGGCTAAAGACACACCACCCATGTTTACAATAGATTTTGCACTTATACCGCCGGTTGAGGTTATAACATTCATATCAGCGGCATTTATTGTGCCGGTTGCGTCAACGATAGCACTTGTAATAGCACTAGATTCAGCTTTATTAATTACAACCTGACCGCTTATTACAGAAGCACTCAACGACGCAAGTTCAGATGTAAGCGAACTGGTATTATCTGCAATAACATCCAGTTTATCCGCATTAATATTTACTTTGTTATTAATAGCAGCACTAACTTTATTGTTTGATTCAGTCAATGCAACTGTTGCGTTGATATTGGCTCCTGAAACGCTGGCGCCTGTTGAATTAACAGATGTAGTATCCTTTGATGTTGCATTAACAGCCACATTTGTACCTTTAATTGTACCACCATTAATTGCAGCAGAGGTTGTTGCATCATTAGTAAAGTAAGCTACGTTACCTCCAAAATTTACACCTGATAATGAGGCTGAATAAGCCGTAGTATTTGCCTTAACAGTATTATTTGCGTTTACTGAAATATTTTTCCCGGTAACATCACCCTGCATAGAGGCTGACGTATTATATTTCATATTTGTAACAAGCACATTTCCGGCGAGAGAGCCAAATCCGGCAACAGCCTGTGCATTTGTTTTATCTAAATTTAAATTATTAGAGGCTTTTACATTAACATCGCCGTCTGATTTTATATTTGCATTAACATTGGCTACAGTTCCGCCTTTTGAATTTTCGGAAACTTTAACACCTGTCTGTGAAATTGCTTTATCTACAAGATTTCCGCCATCATCTGTTTTAAGATATGCATCTGTGTTACTATCGTCAAATTTTCCGCCGATTGAGGTAACTGCAACAGATGCAGCACCGCCGAATGCTCCGACTGCGGCAGATGCAGTTAATATATTTATATCCATATCAGATACTGCATTAACATTAACCGATGAGGCTGATATTTCGGATTGAGATTTTATTTCTGCCAGTACAGCATTATTTATAATATTAACATTTGCGGCACCGGCAGCACTTACGCCTCCGGCTGTTAATACCCCGACATTCATATCAAGGTTAATTGAATCATTTGCCTTTACATTAAGAGCAGCGGTCTTGATTATTTTAGAAGGGTCTGAATTATTTATAAAGGCTTTTGTTTCAGACTCAACTAGGTTTACAAGAGCAGAAAGCCCAATCGCACCTCCACCTACACCGAGCGAAATATTATTACCTTTTATGTCATTTGTACTTTCAGCATTAACAGTTACCGAACCTGATTCTGAAATATTAGTATTTTCAATTGAAGCTGTATTTTTATTTGCCGCAATGTTTGAAATTGCAGCGGCGTTTACGGCTACAGTCGACACTCCTGCTGAAGCTAAGGCGTCAAATGTTTTAAAAGAACTCTTGCCTTCAACTTTAACATCATTTTTAGTTTTTATTGTTGAATTAGTTATCTTTGCATTATTTTCGGTTTCGTTCTGATTAACAATAACAAGACCGTTTACACCGGCTCCACCTGAAACAGCAATACCACTTGCCAGAGTTGAGGCTTTTTTGTTTGATTCAGACTTAACGCTAACTTTATCAGCATCACGTATAGTTGATTCATCAATTACGGCATTAACCTTATTTTCTGTAAGGTTTGTATTCACAGAAGCTGTCACAGCAGCGGTTCCTGCTCCTGCAACTCCCAGCAGAATACCATCCATATAGGCATTGTCTGCTGCATTTACATAAACGGAACCGCGTTCAACTGTAGTTCCTATAACAGCAGCTTTTGTCTCTCCTTCAATTAAGTTTACAAGAGCACTGCCTGTTACAGACGCAACACCGGAACCTGCAAGACTTGCCAGCGCGTCGTATGTTTGTGAAGCTGTTGTTGCCGAGACATTCAAACTGTTTGTATTTGTAATATTAGAATTTTCTACAACAGCAGAAACATTATTTGTAACTGTGTTTGCAACCGCAACAGCACCTACAGCAGCCGTTCCTGCGCCTGATAAGGATAAGATATTTACAATCGGAGTGAAATTATCCATATCAATTTCATCAATTTTGCCTGTCAGGTATGATTCTGTTTTGCTCATAGTGTCATACAAGCTGTTGTTTGAATATTTCCAGTTATTAAAATTGCTGTTAGCAAGAACATTTATATCGTGACCGGCATTACTTAACAACGAATTTACGACATAAGAAGAAACCACTGCATCAACAACATTTACAACCGCAGCTCCGGAAACCCCGGCAGTACCGCCTAAACCTGCCATCATCATTGTAGCTCCGAATGCAGATTTTGAATCAGCATTAACATCAATATCTCCGCCGGCTGTAATAGAAGTTTGTTCACCTTCTTTTTTACCGACTGTTGCCTTAACATCGCTTGAGAAAGTGTTTACATAAATAACTCCTCCTGCTGCAATATTGCTACCGGCTGAAGCAGCTATGTTAATGCTTTCTACTTCAGTTTTTTCAGCAGCATCAACCTTTACGGCACCTTTTGAATCGATTGTTACACCGTCTTCAACAGTCGCAAGCGTATTGTTATTAAATACATTTACATTTGCAGAACCGTTAACGGCAATCTGTCCGCCACCGCCCATAACCATTATTGTTCGGATTGACTGCTTATTATCAGCTATAACACTTACGCCTTTTGATGTAGTTGTAACATTAGCTCCTTTGGCGATTTTAGCCTCTGTAGTTCCTGTTACAACATTAACAAAAGCAGAACCACCGATAGTTTTACCTGCACCGCCGGAAATATTACCCACAATTGCATTAATGACTACATCTTCAGAAGCTGCAACATTTAAAGACCCCGAGTTGACAACAGCATTACCAACAGAAGCAGTTACGTTGTTATTGACAACTTTCGTAATCAATGAACCGCTGAGAGCTGTACTGCCTCCTCCTACAAGGTCATAGGTCATCTGCCAGTCTTTTAATTCTTCATAATTTTCTAAATCAATATTATCTATATTATTTAAAATATCCGCTAAATTTATCGAAAGTTTAGAGTCCCCGCCGGAATAATTTTTTGCAGAAGCATTTACATTCACATTTCCGTCAGAATTAATATTTGCTCCATCCGAAATCGAAGCTGAAACATCTTTTACGAGGACATCAACAATAATTGAACCTCCCACACCTGTTCCAGCCGAACCCGAAAGAGTACCTCCTCTGGTTTTTAAATTGGTTGTATCTGAAGCATTTACATTTACACTTCCGGATTTCGTAACATTTCCGCCAAGTTTAGCGTCAGTTGTATTATCAAGAACATTTACACCGATATTTGCTGCCACCGCAAGTTTGCCGGATGAAATAGCAGCACCTGCGGCTATAACATCTATATTTTCGTCAGCTTCCGCAACAGAACTCAACTGACCACCTGCCGAAACAGTCGAATTTACATTTGAAGTTGTTGAATTTGTCAGAACATTGCTTACAATATTACCACCAACAACAAATCCATCGCTTGCAAGAACTGCCGTTATACCTTTAATATCAGAATCATAAGCGGCTTTACTGGCGACATTACCATCAGAAGTCACAGAACCACCGGTGATATAAGATTTTATATCACTATCCAGAACGCTTACTATCGCATTTGGGTAAACCCCGACATGTTTTGCGTCTACACCGGCATTAAACCCAAGATTAGCCGCAAGGAATTGTAAAACTTCTGTTTCTTTTGCATTGACATTAACTGATTTTGATTTTGAAATTATTGTATCTTCAATTCCGGCAATAACAATGTTATTAATAACATTTACAACAGTACCGATGCCAACTCCGGCACCTTTTGAAGCTTTGGAAATTGATGCACTCCCTGTAATATTTGCAAGATTAAGGTTTGAATCCGCATTTACATTAATATCTCCGATTGAAGAAATATCAGCGTTTTTAATCAAAGCACTAACTTCATTTCCAAATACACCAACACCAATTGCACCTGCAAAATTCGCAGAAGTATTTGCACCGGATATGGCACCACCCATAGAAAAACCGATAACATCGTCTGTAGCACCGCCTTTATTGTTAGCTTCAACAGAGACATTGCCGACATTTGTAAGTTTTGATTTATTCCCTTCTGAACTTGTTATTTCAGCCTTTGTAGTTTTATTATAAACATCAATATTACCGGCTACACCAGCCCCTACACCGGTGCTGCCACCATCTGAAGTTCCGCTACCTGAAACGCCACCTCCGGTAGCGCCTCCGCCTGAACTGTTGCTTTTACCGCCGGCATAAGCTACACCGCCGGCACCTTTATAGGATTTAGAATAGTTATTTGCAATAACTTCTATTTCTGTATTACCTTTGCCTTCAACGTCAACATCATTCATTGAAGATTTGACTGAATTTTCAATTAAATTCGTATTAAAAGAACCCCCGATTGCAATCTGGGTATTATTACCGCCTTTTGCTGCACCTACTCCAAGTGCCACGGCAATATTGTTATTCGTTTCATCTGCAATTACACTGAGTCTGTCACCGGAACCGGTAAATATAACATTCGTACCATTCATTAAGGCATTTGTTGAACCTGCTTTTGAATTAACATTTATAGCAGCACCTGCGCCTAAATTTCCTGCTTTTGATACACCTGTTGCAATATCCAGGCCTTGAGTATCCTGTGAAGCCTCGACATTTAGTGAATCTCCGACATTTATGGTTGCATTTCCAATAGATGCTTCTACATTAGTTTCATTGGAATTTACATTGACTACTCCGGCTGCCGCTGTCGAAAAGCTGTTTGTTGCAGTTGAGCCGTTTGCAACAGCATTGGAGCCATCTTCATTTTGCATAAGGTTTCCACTATGACCTGCAAGATTTTGCCCTTGTGAAGTTGTACCGGAAGTACCCGGTGTAACATCATTAGGGGTATTATTTGTAGAACCCAGAGCGCCCTGAACATCACTACCCTGCAAATGGTCTGTTACAGAACTTCCTGTAGCATTATTAACGGTATTATCAGTAGAGGAAACCGCATTTTCTACTCTATCTGTAATATTACCGACACTATCCTGCCAGTTGCCAAAATTTCCGAAATCCTGCCCTTGTGATGATGAATCTTTTGAGGCTGGCTTTTTGGTTTTAACACCGCCGGTAAAAGCACCTGCCAAACCTATATTTAATGTTCCGGTTTCTGTATTTGCCTTTATATCAACACTTTTTGTTGCGGTTATTTCTGCATTGTTACCAATAGAAGCTTTTACATTTTTGTTAATATTATTCACCATAACAGTAGCACCTATTGCAGCACCTGAACTGTTATTACCTCCGGAAGAAGCTTTACCAGAAGATTGTCCTTTCCGGGCTTTTTGCTGTGAGATTGCTCCGCCGATATTTATTACGGACGTTTTGTCTTTTGCCGAACGTTCCTGATTCAAGTCAAGAGAATCATCTTTCAAACCGTCTGTATTTGCAGCAGTTTTAATTTGCCCTTCTCCTGCTTTTACGTTCACTACGGCAGCTTTTACTCTTGCTTGTTCCCCGATTTTTGATTCTGTATTTCCATTAATATTATTCACAAGAACCGACCCGGCAAGAGCAAATTTACCGGCTTGGGCACCGGAAGAAACAAGATTCATATAAGAAGCCTCGTTCGCGGAAGTTAATTCAACTTTTCCATTCCCGGCCGTTACGGTTGCATTTTTCCCAATTGAAGCCGTTGCGTTATTTGTATAATTATTAATAAGAACAGACCCGCCAAGTCCGAACTTACCTCCGTTTGCTTTATCATCCTGTTTAAATAATGCGGAGACATCGCCTGCTGCGTTATAATTGACAACAGAATTTACGGCATTGGCAATTATATCACCTTGAGAAGCAGTAACAACTGCGTTGTTTCCAATCGACGCAGTTGTGTCGTTTACGATGGAATTGTAAACGACGGCACCGGCAATTCCAGTAGTAACACCGTTTGCAGCAGAAGTAGCCTGATTATTAAAAAACTGTGTTGAAAATTCTACAGGACTTCCGTCTTCACCGATAAAGCCAAAATCAAGGTCGCTTAAATCTATACCGGCGTAGTCATCGCCGCTGCCTTCAAAACCTGAGAAATCCCAGTTTCCGTTAGACTGCGGGTTTAATGAAAAACTTTTGTCTAAAATATTCAACTTCAGCTCAGCAAGAGTCAAAGGCAATTCTGTAGTCGCATTCAGCTTAACAGATTTTGCACTAACTTTAGAATTATCTTTAATCACTGCCTTTGTAGTATTATTTTGTGAATTTACAATCACAGCTGCACCAGGTGCAAACTTTGCACCGTCAGAGGAAGCGGCAGAAGCAATATTAGTTGTGTAATCAATAGTATTAGCTTCAACAGATACATCCCCGCCTGCATTAAAATCAGTGCTTCCTATTGAGGCTGTTGTTGTAACTTCACTTTTATTAATATTAACAACACCGCTCATTTCCGCAGCAGGAGTTCCCGACCCTGAAGCGGAAGACCCTGAAGTCGGATTAGAGGAATCAACTCCGGCCTGCGAGAATGAAGCCAAAATATCCTGAATTTTAGAAAAAATACCAGAGGTATCAGTATCAGATTTTTCGGACTCCTTGTCATCTTCTTCTGCAACAACCCCCGAGGAAGAAATTGCAGTATTGCTTACGTGTAAATTTTGTGCAGTAACTTTAGCCTCGCCTTTAAGTTCGGTATTCGCATTGACTTCAGCATTTGTTGTAATTCTGTCATTTTTTAAAAGCAAGGAAACTCCGGCAGAACTAGCGGCATTGTTGCCGGCTTTCTTTCCGTCTTTTGAATCTCCTTCATATTTAACTGTGTTTGTAACAGAAATATTATTATTGGTAGCATTTACAGCTTTCACATTAAGATTATCAGCTTTTATTGTTGATTGATTATCAATAACAACATGAGTATCGGCTTTTGAGGTATGGTTAACCGCAATTAAAGCTTTTGACTTCATATCATCGGAATCTTCTGCTTCGTTCGAGATTTCAATTTCAGAAATATTTTCCGATACAGCATTGGCATTGAGGTCACCGCCTGCATTAATTTTTGTATTTTTAATATCAATTGTTGATTTTGTGGAATTTCCTAATGCTAATACCAGCGCGCTGGAAGGTTTATCAGCTGAAGAAATGTTAGTAGTTGCGGAAGCATTTGTTGAGATATTAATATTGTCTACTGCTGCAAGTTTTGAATTTTCAATATTAATCACAGCTTCGGCTCTTGCACCTGTAAAATCTTCATAAGGATTTTCCATGTCAAAATATTTATCAATATTTAATACAATATCTTTAACAGAACCTGCCTCGTCCGCCGTTGTTTCTATAGTATCGGAAGCTGTTACGGAAATATCAATATCTTTACCGACAATAGCCGCATTTTTAATATTTACACCGGCAGATGTAACATTCGAATCAGGAGCATGATTATTTACAGCCTGAGCTTTTATAACAACCTTTCCGTTTTCAAAGCCAAAACCTGTCGGGTCTTGAATCGCATTAGAGACAAGTCCGTTAAAAATTTGTTCAGCATTATCTGCTGTCAAAACCTGATTTTTTAATTTATCTCCTAAACCGGCAAGAATACCTGCGGACGAATTACCATCGCCTGCGATTGTAATGTCTTTACCGTACATTTCGACATCACCGCGGGCAATAATTTTACCGTTTATGGTTATATTTCCCTGCGAATCAGTTTTCAATGCGGTTAAATCTTCTGTAGGATTTGCTTTCAAACCGCCAACAAAATTATTATAAGTACCCTGCGAAGGAGTAATTAATGAAAGCGCTCCGACGTTAAGGACTCCTGAGGCACCTATTACGATACCGCTAGGGGATACAAATACGGCATGCCCGTTATTAAAAACACCGCCGCTGTTAAGGATATTTAAAAGACCGTTAATATTAACCTGATTATTTACTAAAGCAACAAATTTATTTATACCAACAGAATTTATAAGGTTAGCCACATCTCCGGGAGTAAGATTAAATTGATCAAAATGACCAAAATCAGTTGAGCCATGAGTAAACCCTGCAGTAATATCATAAACACCGTCTACAGGATTATTAATATTAGCTCCCATGCCGGCTGAATTATCCGGCGTAATCTCACTTGCAAGTACCGGTACTATCAGTGATTGCTGAAATATAAAGCTCAAACATAAAAATAACGCAAAAGCTTTTGTAACAATAGTTTTAAACGTTCTAACCTTTTTCATATATATCCCTTTTCTTAAAATCATCACTATACTGGTTATTTGCTTCATGATGAGATTAAATATGAAAAATTTTCTATAATTGCTAAAGTTATGTTTCAAATCTTTAATATAATGTTACATTTTGTGCATAATTTTTATATCTTGTAGTAAGGTGAAAAAAAGGTGAATTATTTATTATGGATTTGAAAAAGATTTTATTACTTGCTATATGTCTATCCTGTATTAGTAATGCAGCTCAGGCAATCGGTGAAATTCCTGCCGGAGTTATGGATGCTGCGGGAAGTGCCGGAAACCTCAATGTTCATGATATGGACAGAATAAGAGATTTGGAAAGACGAAAAGAACAGGAAGAAGATTGGAAAGAATTAAAAAAACGTCAGAAAGAAGAACAAAAAAAAGAGCAGCAAGTTGATAAAATAGAAAAAAAGCAAAAAAAAAATGTTATTAAAGCAAGAGCAGAAGAATATGCGACTAAAGGCGTATATATTGATAAAATAAGAGTCGCTCCCAGTGAAATTTTGACGGAAGACGAGATTGAAAACATCATTACCCCTTATCTTGGAGAAAATTTAAGCTTTGAACAAATTAAAGAAATTGTTGCTAAAATAAATAACCTTTATATGGAAAAAGGATTTGTAACAGCAAGAGCATTTGTTCCGGAACAAACAATTGACGAAGGTACTATTTATATTGATTTACTTGAAGGTAAAGTAGGAGATGTTACTGTTACCGGTAACCGCTGGACAAAAGAATCTTACATAAAAAAACGAATCTCTGCAAAACCTTATAAACTATTTGATATAGTTGAACTTGAACAAAATGTATTAAATTTTAATAAATACACTGACGGTATTGACTTAAACGCAAATCTGAAACCGGGTGAGAAAAGAATGGGAACTACAGATATTGAACTTACTGCAAAAGAAAAACTCCCGTTCCATACAAGTTTGATTTTCGATAATGCCGGACGTTCAACGATAGGTAAATTCCGCGGAGGTGTCGCCCTAACTCATGACAGCCTTTTCGGTTATAGAGACAAATTAACACTGGGTGCGTATTTCAGTGCACACTCAAATACGCCGTTTGCCGATTATAACATTCCGGTAAACAAAAAAGACGGCAGAGTAGGGTTCTCATTCTCCTCAAGTTATGCGCATATTGCAAAAGGCCCGTATGAAATGTTTAACATTCGCAGCCGTTCTTATGTTTATTCACTGTATTTTAACCAGCCGATTATAAGAAAGCCATATATGGAATTATCAAGTTTCAGTTCGGTGGATTATAAACAGGCCACAACATCTTTTGACGGATATGACTTAAATACAGATAAAATTACAAGCGCAAGAACAGGTTTGAACCTCAGATATGACACTAAACGCGGTATATGGTATGCAAATCAGTATGTGTCATATGCAATGCCGATATTCAGAGATAATTCAAATTACGTTAAACTTGAAGGAGGTATTGTAAGACTCCACGATTTCGGACATGGTATTGTCGGTCAGTTCAGAGGAAATTATCAGGCAATTCCAAAAGATGTTGTACCTTATATTGACCAGTTCCAGGCCGGCGGTCTTTCTTCCGTAAGAGGTTACTCGGAAGGGTTATTAATAGGCCGCAGCGGATATCTTCTGAGCGGCGAACTTTTGTTTCCTATTGCGCCGTCAACAATAAAAACAAAAGATAAAAAGAAAGAAGTGCCGTTCTTAGGTAAATATGTAAAAGGGGTAGCATTTGTTGACCATGCAATGGTTTTTCCGTTTAAAGGAGACGGCCCGGGTGCTCCGGGATATGATGCCAATGATGTTCTTTTGGGTATAGGTATGGGGCTCAGGGTCTCTTTGCCTAAGGATATTACAGCCAGATTATACTGGGGCTTCCCTATGATAAGAAACTCGCACGAACCGCATCAGCAGGCAGGAAGATTCCATTTTGATATAGTTTTAACTCCTGACTATGATGCTCTTGTTAAATTAAGAAAACCGAAACAACAGATTAAGAAACAGACTGATGAAGTTCAGAATCTTTAGTCTTTAATGAATTTCTTTCAATAAATTTATCGATTTTCTCTGCAATATATGTGGAAAACACCGGTAGTAAACCATAATAGATACCTGCGAATATTAACGCAGGTCTGATTATATTTATGCCTTCAATATATTTATGAAGTTTAGGGTCATGCCTGTTGACTTCAGCGAACCGCTTAATAAAATTACCTGTTTTATTTTTAATAGCTTTATCTATACCGTAACCAAAACCAAGAGTAATTGCCGTTGATAATACATTATTATAAATAAGTGCTTTTTTCCGGTTTTCTTTTATATTTGGGCTGTTATTTGTCTGATAAGCGGCAGATGCGGTCAGAAGAATATCAGTAGCAGCAGTCATATGTTTTGCAATATTTTTTTCTTCATCGGCATGTTTTATCACAAATTGACGTACAGTTTTGTTGTCAAATATTTTGCCGATACCTTTCGCAAGCTGTTCTGTTCCTTTGCCTTGAAAAGGAATTTTTTTACTTTTTATGATTTGTATATTATCAGGGTTATTTTCTACAGTTACTGTTTCATTATTCTTTTTGATATTAAAAAGTTTGTCCATAATAACAGGAATTAAAGCAATAGTCAGAACTGACTTTGGAATTGCAGTTATTAAACCTGTTCCGAGTTTAGTTATTTGAGCAGCCAATTTATAGCTTTTTGATTCAGATAAACCGGATGCTCCCCCCTTTAGCAGCTTAACAGTTAATGGTTTCAGGTATTTATCAGGATTTTTATCAATTTTCTTAACAGCATTTTCAACAGGAAGAGCAACAGCTTCTATCATCCCAAATTTAATAAGTCCTGAACAGATAGAATTTGCACAAGCATATTGCTTATTTTCTTTTTCAACATCCGGAGTTGACAGAATAGCAAGAGGCCGTACGCCTAAAGCCATTACAAGAGAAGTGCCGGCAGCAAAGGAGCTTCCGTGCTCGGATACTTTCTCTAACGTTTTTAGCAGCATTTTATTATTTAAAAATCGGCTTATTTTTTGTACTTGCATTTCTTTTACCTGTTAATAGTAGACAACACACAAAGAAAAAAGTAAAATAAATTTGATGAATATTTGTGATTTTATTAAAAGAGAATTTACAGGTTTTGGAAAATACGAACGCATATTTTTTCCTCTGGAAATCTTACTAATAATATTTATATCATTTTTAACCGGCGACAGTAAGATTGCACTGGTATCCGCAATATGCGGCATAAGTTACACTATTCTTGCAGGGAAAGGAAAAATATCCTGTTATTTTATCGGACTTACCGGAACATTGTGCTATGCATATATTGCATATAAAAATCATCTTTACGGAAACCTATTTTTATATATATTATTTTATTTTCCTATGCAGATTGTGGGAATTTTTAAATGGAAAAAACATTTAAAAAAAGATTCGCAGGAAATTATCAAAACAAAAATGACCGGAACTGAAAATATAATATTTTTTACTGCTGTAATAACCGGTTCTGTTCTTCTGGCTTTAATTTTAAAACAATTTGGCGACGCAACACCATTCATTGATGCTGTTACAACCATATTTTCAATAGGAGGGTTAATACTCACAATAAAACGCTGTATAGAACAATGGTATGTATGGATTATAGTGAACGGATTATCGGTTATAATGTGGATTCAGGCATATATTAACGGGTCAAATTGCTTAGCAACGGTTATTATGTGGTTAACGTACTTTATTCTGGCTTTTTATTTTTTGCACAATTGGAAAAAAGAAGTTTCGTTTGATATATAATTAAAATATGGCTAAAATTGATTTACACATACATAGCGATTATTCTGACGGAAGTGATTCATTAGAGGAATTACTTGCAAAAATTAAAAAAAATAAAATTGATATATTTGCGCTTACGGATCACGATACAATTGACGGGTGTCTTGAAATATCAAAGCTTGTCCCTGATAATATAAAATTTATCAACGGAGTAGAACTCACCTGTAAGGCAAAAGACTGCAAGTGCCATATTCTCGGATATAATTTTAATCCGTACGACAAAGATTTACTTGCGCTTCTTGATAATGGTAAAACTTTACGACGGATGAAATTAGAAAAAAGAATAAACTATTTACAAGAAATACATGGAATAGAATTGAAAAGAGAAGAACTTGACTGGCTGTATTCACGCAAAAGCGTTGTAAAAATGCATATTGCAAATATTCTTGTAAAAAGAAAACTGGCAGAAAATAACCTTGACGCAATGCGAAAATATCTTGACGGGTGCAAAACAGGCAACTCGCGGTTTGACGGAGAAGAAGCTATAGGTATACTCTCCAACGCAGGCGGTATTCCGGTATGGGCTCATCCTCTCGGAGGGGAAGGAGAAATTCATTTAACGCCTGAACAATTTATTCCTAAACTTAAAACACTTATAAAATGCGGTATAAAAGGTCTTGAATGCTATTATTCCCGCTATTCTCCCGATGAAATAAACTTTCTTATACAATGTGCACAAGCAAACAGCCTAATCATTACCGGAGGAAGCGATTACCATGGAACTAACAAAAATATTCCTCTTGCAACATTAAATAAGAAAGGTTTATACATAGATTCTTCGAAATTGAGTTTATTCTAGCTTATCCCCCGCATTTTTACAAGGTCTGCCGCCACGATTTTGAGCTTCTTTTTTCTCTATTTTAATACATTTTTTGCATTTAACAGCATGATAGCAATTTATAGAATGATAAATTTTTGAATCCGGATTGAACACAACAGTTTCAGCAAAAGCTGCCAGAGAAAAATTTAAACATACCATAATTAAAAGACTAATAAATTTTTTCATTTTTACTCCTCTCGTTTTGCAGCATCGATAAAAGCCGCTCCGACTACACCAATTAAAACAGCATGAAGCCCTACTCCCATTATTGCAGTAAAAGCACCTATAAACTTACCTAAAGTCGTTACAGGATAAGTATCACCATAACCTACACTTGTAAATGTTATAACAGCCCACCAGTATGAACTCGGGATACTCGAAAATGCCTGATTGCCTGTCTGATTTTCAGCAAAATATATTGCAATAGCTGCTACAGTTAAACCTACAAGAAATATACCCGCAGTTACGATGAATTCATCTTTACGCTTCAAGAATGCCATTTTTATTCGTTTAATAGCTGACGTATATCTGGCAAGTTTTGCTATTCGCAATAGTCTGGATAATCGTAATATTCTTAAAAATATTGTATTTACGGTTACAAAAGATAGATAAAACGGGAATATTGCCAGAAAATCTACTACCATCATAGGCTTAAACATATCACGCCAATTGTTAAGAGATAAAATACGCAAAAAATATTCAATGGTAAAAATAATCATTGAAAATAGTTCAAAAGCATTTATATATGTTTTAAATGTACTATAAAAGCTGTTATCAGTCTGAAATATAAAAACGATAAAATTTAACAAAATTAATCCAATTAAAAAATTATCAACATACTTATCAGCTAAAAATTTTTGAATTTTGTTTTTCATAAAAATTTATCCATTGTTGTTCTAATCATTAATTTATTCAGATTTGCCATGTTGCAAAAAACAATTGCATCCTTGATATTATTTTTGATGTTAGATTAAAAAAAATTTTCTAATAATACTAAAAACCACCCGTCCGGACAGCTTTTCAAATTCCATATTAAATATTTTTGTAAAAAAACGGAGCAGCAGGGATTTGAACCCTGGATGCAGGTATAACCCACATAACACCTTAGCAGGGTGCCGCCTTCAGCCACTCGGCCACTACTCCATTTCATTATTCTTATTGTCATGCTGAATTATTTCAGCTGCGTTTATATTTTTAATATAACATAAATATTTTTTTTCGTAAACGGTTTTAAATTATTTTTTTTCCGGCTATAATATTATTAATAGATACTAACTTATCAGAAAGGTTTTTTAAGATGATTGAGATGAAAGTTATGGGCATAGCTCTTGATACAAGAACAGGATCACCTATTGTTGTTCTTCATGATAAAGATAATAGAAAGGCTTTGCCAATTTGGATAGGGTCTGCCGAAGCAAGTGCCATTATAAGAAAAATTGAAAATCTTTCTGTAGCCAGACCTATGACTCACGATTTAATTATTAATATTGTTGAAAAAGCAGGTTATCATCTTGACAAAATTGAAATTAATGATGTTGAAAAAGATACATATTATGCAACATTGTTTCTGAAAAATGATAAAGATGAAGTTCTTGAAATCGACTCAAGACCTTCTGATGCTATTGCACTTGCAATACGCGTTGATGCACCGATTTTTGTTACTGCAAATGTAATATCGAATGGTTCAGTCTCGACTGATTCTGCAAAAGACGAAGAAGAAGCTCAAGAGTTCAAAAAATTTGTACAAAGTATAAAACCTTCAGATTTTGCAAAACTTATGAAAGATAACGACCATCACGAGAGCGATCAGTAAAGCTAAATAAAAAGGAGAAATTTATGCAAACGTTAATTATAGCTTCAAAACTCAGACGGGGGGGGGGCTTTAGTCTTTATAGAAAAGGGTTTCAGACGTTTAATAGCCTGCTAAAACCGCACTGTGACTATTGTCACGGTGATTTTTTGTCTTTATTTTGGTATAATGGTTTATTAAACGGAGGAATTATGAAAAAATTTGCTTTCACTTTAGCGGAAGTTT
>DVIU01000216.1 GCA_018711035.1 Candidatus Scatousia excrementigallinarum | reverse complement strand
TATCTTTATGCCGATATCTATCTCGCTGAACCACTTTGCCACTCCCGCCAGCCAGTTTACTATTGCATTCCACGCAAGCTCCCACCATGGTTTGTTGGCGTCTTTATCGTACAGCGGATCGGGCGATAATTCAAGCGTTGTGAATAATTCTAGTTAGTAAAATTATTTTGCTTTATAAATCTTACCCCCAGAAAAAACATTCAATTTACTATATTTTTCTTGAAAATTTATTAATTTATTGCAAAATTCTTGTTCAAAACCATCCCACATACATATCCTTACTGATTCCAATTCTTTTCTTCCATTATATGTGTAGATATATCCTTTCTCAGCAAAATTCAATAAATTTTCGAACTCTGGTAAAATGGTATTTTCAATTAATTGATAGTTATATCCATTATTATTTTTTCTTACAATTATTTCTTGTTTTAAATAATCTATCATAACATTTAAATCTTTTTTATAATCTTCAAATGAATACATTTATTTAAATCCTTTATATATATTTTACTAAAGATAAGTATTCAAGATTAACAACATAATACTGTATACCCCCTCCTGTAAGCTTACCAACACGAGCAACTGTACCAGAAAGTATATTCGCTCCTTCATTTAAGCTTAATTGCACCGTTTTAGTCGCATTATTTCCATTGTAGGCTAATGCCAATTTATTTACGGGATCACTATATAATTCAGGAGTAACATAATTACTTACAGGTCTTGAATTCTCACCTAAATATCGGTAAACGACTTTTGTTTCTTTAGTAATCTGAATTTCTATTTTACCACTAAAAGACTTAACAACTTGTTTAGCCTCTAATTTAGATAGTCCATTATCTATTAAGAACCTTCTTGCTCTTCTGCGACTTCTAAATATCCGTAAGCTACTTACGCCAGCGCTTATGAACGAGAATATCCCGCCCCAGAATATTGCATCCGCCACGGCATTCGTCATAGCTTCGACAATATCTCCGCCTGACAGCAAGGCGCTTACCGCGCCCATTGCCGCTGAGCACACAAATCCTCAGAAAGATATAGTTTTGGTGATAAAATAAATTCAGTCAATAAAATCAATTCTTAGAACATCAAATTCAATATATTCATTAACTTTAATATCATTAGGAATACTATTCTCCAAAATAATTTTTATACCACCAACAGTTACAATTCTATCTTCAAGATCTATTATTTTCCCTTGCAATCTATATGCATAGTAGCCATCATCAGTTTTATTTACCGCTGATCTAGGTTCTAATGCCCTCATGATATTTTTAGATCTAAAAGCATATAATTCAAAAACATCTTTATCGTTATTAAAGGGCTGAGCATATGTCATAATATCAAAATTCCCATCGGATATTATAATATCTGCTTCTTGCGCATCGACATCATATTTTAAAATTTTTTTTATAAACATAACGCCTCCTTTTATGGCTTTAACCATGGTACTCTCTTTAAACTTTCAACACTTCTAATACCAAAAGTAGAAATATAAGCGCCAGAGTTTTTTAATCCTACAAAAGCATAGTTTGCTTTTCCTTCAGCACCAAAAAATCTAACATACCCTGTCATTTCTGGAACATATGTACCATTTTGTATTACATAATTTGCTCCTGCTAGATACTCATCAGCTGTTTGATAAAGTCCTTCAAATTCTTTCCCGTGAGTAGCAAAATGTTCTTCAAGTTTAGCACGCGATTCAAATTGCTTATAGCCTTTCCAAGGCAAATTAGCAACGCTTTGCGGTTGCGCGCCAACAGCTAAACTGCCCGGAAGTTTTGCATTATATGACGACCTTATGCCAACTTTTACCGCATTTATTCCCGAGCTTATGAACGAGAATATCCCACCGAGGAATATAGCGTCTGCCGTGGAGTTTGATATAGTTTCTGCTACATCTCCACCGGATATCAATGCCATGCATGCTGACAATGCCACATAGCTTATTACCCCCACGGCAAATTCCATAAACACATTTGCCATGGCAGCCAGCATTGCCCAGCTTGTTCCGCCCGTTGCAAAGCTTGTTGCCGCTGCTACTAAACATGCCGCAAACAGCGCTACTATTCCCCAACCTATCTTTTGCTCATTGCTTAATCCGTTGAACCATTCCGCCACACCCTTCCAGAACAACTCCCAGCCAGATTTATTCGCGTTGGGATCGTATGTAGGGTCGGGAGACAGCTCAAGCGTGGCAAAGATTGAATACACGCACGGCAAGTAGGCAAGTATATTATCGCACATTATGCCGTTTAAGTCAAGACCAAAAACATTTTGCGCGTTTTCTATTGCGGAAGATATGGGCATTGCATCTACATGCAGCCCCACTTCGGGGTCGTAATAGCTGCCGTTGGCGTAATACAGTCCGCTTTCTGTATCAAAATAATGCCCTTTCCACCTGAACGGATTTATGTTGCCAATATTAAAGGCGGCAGAACACCATCTTACTACGAAGTTGTTCTGCCGTCTTGCTCATCTCGCTTTTATTGCTTATTATATTTTTTTAATAAGATTAATACATTTGTGTTATTATTGTTTCTTCTTTTGTATCGGGATCATAAAAATAATAATAAACGCGCTCATCATCTTTGCCTGCTTTCTTTTGATGACTGAAAACAAGCGGTTTGCCGTTTATGATAGGCCATTCAGGGTCCTGTATCCAACGAGGATAAGTTTTATCATATTTAAACAATTCTTTTATCCTCGCTTTCCCCCAAGCAATTCGCTTTGTTTTTGACAAATCTTTGGGGCATTCTGCTATTATTTTGTTACAAATACTTTGGTCAACTGATATATCCAGCCAAGAAGGCTGAATATCTAAAATATAAGAATAATCGTCTTGATATTTTTGATTGCTTCTATCATAAGCTATATGATTATAATCTAAAAATAATTTTAAATCATACCATACAACATATTTAGAATACACATTATCCCAATCATTTCTTAAAGGATTAATACGTTTATTAAAATAATCAAAAAGATTGTAATTATATGATTTAAACGCTTCAATACATATTTTAGATTCAAGCAATTTTTTTATTGAAGGATTATTAAGAAACTCTTTCCTGAAATCTTTGATATCTGATTTCCCTTCAACATAATCTATTATAATTTGAAGTTCTTGATTCATAAATACCTCTTATCCAAATAAATCAATAAGGCTTTGCATATTCCAGTTTGAGTTATAATGGTAACCATATGTTTTATGGAATAACGTATGCTGACTACGCGTTAATTTGACAACATTATACATATCATTACCTTTCCCCACGACATGATGAAGTTGCATTGAAATTCCATTACTATCCTTTGGTGCTAATCCTCTTGACATCCTTCCAACGTCATCAGCATACATATCAGGTCTAAACTTCGCTTCATACTTCCATACGCGCTTTCTAAATGTATTCCATGAAGGGTTTCCCTGTTTTGCCAATGCAATACTTCTGGGGTCAAGTTCATAGTCTTTTAAGCCGCCCGGCAAATTAGTAACACTTTGCGGTTGTGCGCCAACAGCTAAACTGCCCGGAAGTTTTGCATTATATGACGACCTTATGCCAACTTTTACCGCATTTATTCCCG
>DVIU01000018.1 GCA_018711035.1 Candidatus Scatousia excrementigallinarum | reverse complement strand
TTATATTGCTTTAAAGCCTAAAAAAAATATTTTTTCAAAATTCTTTCATTATGTGCTACATATTTATGATGTTGAAAAGGTGTTTTATAACATGGGTAATGGGGTAAGGCAAGGGCTCAATTACGACGAATTTTCAAAATTGCTTATGATAGTTCCTCCCATAGATGAGCAGGAAAGGATTGCGGAGTTTTTGGATAAAAAGTGCGGGGAAATTGACGGGCTTATTGCCGATATAAAAACTCAGGCTCAAACGCTTGAACAATATAAACGCTCCGTCATAACCGAAGCCGTAACAAAGGGGCTCAACTCCTCCGCCGAAATGAAAGATAGTGGAATTGAGTGGATAGGCAATGTTCCCGCAGAGTGGACAATAAACAAGATAGATAGCGTATATTCCTTGCGCAATGAAAAAGTAAGTGATAAAGATTATATGCCTTTATCTGTAACAATGAAGGGAATAGTACCGCAGTTAGAGTCGGCGGCAAAAACAAATGATGGTGATAATAGAAAGTTAGTTCGAAAAGGCGACTTCGCAATTAATAGTCGTTCAGATAGAAGAGGCTCATGCGGCATTTCAGAACTTGACGGCTCTGTTTCATTAATAAATTTGGTTCTAAAACCTCGTGGTGAAATGAATAACAGATATTATAATTGGCTTTTTCATACGGAGAAATTTGCCGACGAGTTTTATAAGTGGGGTCACGGTATTGTTGACGATTTGTGGACAACTCGTTGGATTGATATGAGAAAAATATCAGTACCTATGCCGCCATTATCCGAGCAAAAAGAAATTGCCGATTATCTTGATAATAAATGCGCTCAAATTGAAGAGCTGATATCCGCAAAGCAATCGCAGATTGAAACGCTTGAATCTTACAAAAAGTCTTTAATCTACGAATACGTTACAGGCAAAAAAGAGGTAGCTTAATGAAGCGTAAAGAGAAAAATCGAGGCGAGCTTTCAGAGCTTGTTGGTGGATTGGTAATTATATTATGGTTATTTCTATTGTTGCTCCCTGTTTTGTTTGATTTTCAATCTGCTACCGTAGTTGGTAAGATTTTTATGATAATAGGCTCAAGTATTTTTTTGCTTATATATATTGCGTTATTTGTTCTTACTGTTAAGGATAAATCAAATGATATTTATAAGACAAGAAGGCAGAAAATATGGGCAATTATTTTTTTTATTGTTATTTTAATTTTGTATGTTTGGTTGCTGCTTGGATACTTTGATTCAGATATTTGGGGCACTTTAGAATATGTTGTGATGGGTGCATTTCTCATTATGGTTATGTATGGTTGCTATAGTTTAGTTAATGGATTTCGTCCCCTGCTAAACAATGAAAAAATAACAGTTGTTCTAATTGCAGCAGCCTTGTTTTTAGCTTATTTAAGTGGTTTATTTTCTGATATTTATGAGGGTGTAGCAGATATTTTAATAAAAATTGCTGTGGGGATTTTATATTTATTTTTTATTTCATTTTTATTAAATATTCTTGTGTTTAATAAACCTAAAAAAGAAATTAAAAATAGAATAATTATGATTGCAATTTTGGTTGTGGTCGGTGTCGCACTTTTAATCTTGTTTCCATTTTATATTCAGTGGTGTGGTTTGACCGGTGATAACTTTGAGGTTTTTGTAACAACTTATTCAGCCGTTGTTGGCGGAGCATTAACCCTTTTAGGTGTGGCGTTGACTATTAAATATGAAAGGCAAGTATCAAAGGATGCTGATATTGAAAAAATTAAGCCATTTTTAGTTATAGATACAAGCATGGAATCTTATAATTATAACCAAATAAAACAAATTTCATTTGGAAAATATTTTAAAGATATTAAATTGGGACAAGATAGTACCTATTATTTTGGAAGACCTATTTTTAGAAATGTTAGCGATAATGTTTGCATACTTGATTATATTCGAATTAATAATGAAAAATATAAGTTTTTGTTTCCATATGCAATTCTAAGCAATCAACAGTTCTATTTAACGATAAATAATCAAATTAAGAGTTTTAGTTTAGAGAATGAGCCACTAAAAGAAATATATATTGGGATATACGATAAAGCGTATCATTTATATGAATTCAAGCTTATTTTTAATGTAATGGGTGTTGTTGTGCCAGATAATAATATAGATTTTGAGGAAGTACCCGAAAATATGGTTATTAGGCAGGGAACAGGACAAATCATCTATAAGTCGCTTCACATTAAATATGTTGATTGTAGCACAGTAAGAATTGATAGTAATTTTAGTGCTGTGGGTGATAGACATATTAATGAAATAAAGACCGAATTTGAAAATGATTTTAACTTGCATTTCGACAAGGAGAGCTAAAATGAATAACATACTTTCGGAAAAGGAATATCAAAGATACATAATAGAACAGCTCGTTGCGGGGAACGGGTATATCGAGCGCAATCATACCTGTTTTGACGAGCGGTTTGCCATGGATAGGGAGCTGTTGTTTACATTCCTGAACAGCACGCAGCCCCAAACTATGGCTGCCCTGAAAAAGATATTCAAAGATAATTTAGAAGAGACTATTGTAAACTACCTCAACGCCGAGATTACAAAACCGCGCGGCAGCCTTTTGAACGTATTGAAGCACGGTATAGAAATTTCAAATTACAAGCTCGACCTGTTATACACAAAGCCCGCCACTACATACAACAAAGAGCTCGTCGCAAAATACGAAAGTAATATTTTCTCTGTAATGGAAGAGGTGTGGGCGGGCGACAAAGAGCGCGTTGACCTCGTAATATTTTTGAACGGCATTGCTATAATATCGTTCGAGCTCAAATGCAACGTTTCGGGACAGTCGTATGAGGACGCAATTTATCAGTTCCGCAAGGAGCGCAACCCCAAAACCCGTCTGTTCCTGTTTAAGGCGGGCTGCCTTGTAAATTTTGCGATGGACCTTGAAGAAGTATATATGACGACAAAACTTGCGGGCGATGCAACATTCTTTTTGCCCTTCAATATGGGCAACGGCGAAGGCGTAAATGCAGGCAAGGGAAACCCCGTATATGAAGATAAGTATTCGGTCTGGTATATGTGGGAGGATATCCTCAAAAAGGATACCGTGCTTGACCTTATCTCCAAGTTTATCTTTATCGAAAGCAAGGAGAACGTGGACGAGGTTACGGGCAGAAGAACGATAAAAGAGGCGGTAATATTCCCCAGATATCACCAGTTGGACGTAATCCGCAAGCTGCTCGCCGACGTGCGCACAAACAGAACTTCGCAAAACTATCTGATTCAGCACAGTGCGGGTTCGGGCAAAACTAATTCCATTGCTTGGCTTGCGCACAGGCTGGCATCTCTGCACGACGAGGACAACAAAATTGTCTTCGATAATATCTTAATAGTAACCGACAGAATTATTGTGGATAGGCAGCTGCAGGCGGCAATAACAGGTATGGAACACAAGGCGGGGCTTATTCGCGTTATGGACGATAAATGTAC
>DVIU01000215.1 GCA_018711035.1 Candidatus Scatousia excrementigallinarum | reverse complement strand
TTTCTTTCTTATAAGATTAGACCAGCCTGTGACCCGCATAGGATACGTTAAATGTTAGCTTATTGCATTGACTTATTTGATGATAGATATTCTTTTTCTTTTACACCTTTAACATACATTTTTCCATCAGGTTCTATATATATTTCAAACCTGTCAGGATTTATGCAGGTATTATTTGCAAAAGAACAATTAGGTTTTTTTTCATTATTTACATCGACTGTAATAAACTTATCAGCCGAAAAGTCTGTTATAGGCATGTACCAGGCTATTCCGTCAGTGGTTGTGAAAGACGGTATATTTGAAGCTGTTGGATTTGACGAACTTGAAACGCAATTTACGCTGTCATTTATGGTATTTACTTTTTCTGCAAATAGTTTACAGAATTTATCGTTTCCGGTAAATTTTTCACCATTATAGGTTACTTCTGATAAATTATCGAGACCTACGTGGGTTCCATCGCCTTCCGGGTAAAGATTTTCGTCATTGACTAGCTCGCTTACCGTTCTTTCTGCTATATAATAGGCTTTTTTAAACATTACTTTATTTTCGTTAGGACGTACCCGTGAGACGGCCGGCAACATTATTGATGCCAATATTCCCAGTACCGCCAGCGTTATCATTACTTCCGCCAACGTAAATCCCCGCATTTTTGTCATATTGTATCCTCTTTAGTAAAGCAATTGTCCATACATAATATGTTTTTATTATAACATATTGACTTACATTTTGCAACATGTCTCATAAAATTTTCAGAATCATTACAGCAGGCTGTTTCGGACATATTAGACAGGCGGCTGATTTATTTTAAGTATTAATATTTTACTATATGTTTGTTATGAGAAGACGGGTGTCTGAAAAAAAAGACGGTATTAATTTAGTTGTCGGTGCGGGATTGTCCGGGGCTGTTATTGCCGAAAGGATTGCGAATTCTCTTGATGAGAAGGTTGTGATTATTGATAAGAAGAATCATTTAGGAGGGTTAGTTTCTGATTATATTGATAGAAACGGTTTTTTGTTAAGCCGATTCGGCACTCATATTTTTCATACGGATGATAAGCAGGTTTGGGATTATGTAAACAGTTTTGGAGAATTCAGACCGTATATTCAGAAGTTATCTGCCTGCATAAACGGAATTAAGTCGAATGTGCCATTTAACCTTGATTCCTTGTACAAAATATTTCCGCAATCCATAGCCGAAAGGCTGGAATATAAACTTTTGAGGGTTTTTCCGTATGATACCGAGGTTTATGCAGAGGATTTGAAAATACATTGTGATAATGATTTTAATTTTCTTGCGGAATATATCTATAACAACTTAAGTTACCCGTTAAGCTGCAAGTTCTGGCAGGATTCGCGGGATGATTTACAAAATTCCGGACTCCCTCATTATTTTATAAGAATCAGCAGAGATAATAGAGTATTTAAAGAGAAATATCAGGGAGTGCCTGTTAAGGGGTATAGTGATTTAATCGAAAATATGCTTAAAAATCATAATATTGAACTTTGCTTAAATACAGATTATAACTATATGGTTGCTAAAAATTTTAAAAAGATCTTTTTTACAGGTTCAATAGATGATTGTTTTAATTATAAGTTTGGTATGCTTCCGTATAGAAGCGTAAGTTTTGAATTCTCTGATATTGACATTAATTTTTATCAATCAGATGGTATAATGCTCTATCCCTTTGAGTTTGATTTTGCCGCAATTCACGAATATAAACATTATCAGAATCTTAACGTAAATAAAACTGTTATATCCAGAGAATATCATACAGATTTTGTTTACGGAGAAAATGAGCGTGCCTGTGCTATATTGACCCCGTGTAACATTAAACTTTATGAACAATATCTTTTGTACGGGAAGAAATACAGGAATACATTTTTTCTGGGCCGCCTTGGAAGTTATAAAAACTTTACTATGGCTGAAGCTGTTAAAAATGCACTAACACTTTTTGATAAAGTTTACAATGATGAAACTTCAGACGATTTTATAAATCAAATAGTAAATAATTGCTGAGATAATCATACAGGCAGGAATCGTCAGTACCCATGCAATAACAATATTACCGACAATTCTCCATTTTACTGCATGAGCGTGCAGCGTAGACCCTACCCCCATTATTGCAGTAGAGATTACATGTGTTGTACTGAGAGGGATACCGAAATGAGAGGCTGTGAGGATTAAACCGGCTGCCGAGGTTTCTGCTGCAAAACCGTGGATAGGTTTTAATTTAATAATTTTATGTCCCATTGTCTTTATTATTTTCCAGCCGCCGTTCATCGTTCCTGCTGCCATTGTCATAGCACACACAAGAATTACATAGAGTGGAATTTCAAATTCTCCCTGCGGGCCTTTATGCAGAACTCCTCCTGCTAATAATGCAAGAGTAATTATCCCCATTGTTTTTTGTGCATCGTTTGAGCCGTGGCTTAATGCCATCAAGCCTGATGAAATGAGCTGAAGTTTTCTGAATTTTTTATTAACTACCTGCGGATTAGCCTTATATAAAAGCCTGATTAAGGCAAGCATAAGTAAAAATCCTGCACAAAATCCTAACAGTGGAGAAGTAAACATTGGAATAATAACCTTATCCATTAATGTTTTGATATGGATTGCCTCCACCCCTGCTTTCACAATTGTTGCACCCAGAAGACCGCCTATTAATGCATGAGATGAACTTGACGGAAGACCCAGCCACCACGTTAACAGATTCCATAATACAGCGGCGAGCAATGCGCAGAATATAACCGTAAGAGTAATCATTTCTGCATTAACAATTCCTGCTCCTATTGTTTTTGCAACGTGCGTGCCGGTCAGAGCTCCTATAAATTCAAGACTTGCGCCAAAAAGAACAGCCTGTTTCGGAGACAGAACTTTTGTCGATACTACCGTTGCTATTGCATTTGCACAATCATGAAAACCGTTTATAAACTCAAAAGCCAGTGCGACTAGAATTACTGCAATTAATAATAATATTGTGATTGTCATTTTTCTTTAATTCCTAATTTTGTTTTAAAACAACATTTAAGATTGTATCTGATACATAAAAACAAGCATCAAGAGCATTTTCAATTTCTTTATAAATATCACGAAGCTTTATAACTTCTAATGCATCGTATTTGCCTGAGAACAGATCAAACATTGCTTTCCTGTGAATTTCGTCTCCGTGAGATTCAATTTCTTTCATTGCAATATTTTCTTTTGTAATTTCTTCGACATCACTTACTTTTTTAAATTTTTTGATTATTTTTCCAAGCTGTTCTGTCGCCTGAACCAACGTTAAAGCCTGTTCTTTCATTTCTCCTGTGTACTCGGTTAATCTGTACACATCTAAATTCAAACAGGCTTTAATGATTTTTTTATTGATTTTATGTAATTGGACTGCTATATATTGAATATCCTCTCTTTCAATCGGTGTAATAAAACTTTTGTTGAGCTGTTTCAGAGTCAGCTTAAATGATAGTGAACCTTTTTTCTTATATTTTCTGGCTATATCTTTTTGTTCTTCCGTAAGATGATTTTTCATAATCTCATCATAAAGCTTTGCGGTATTCATACAAATTTCCGCACTATCCTGAAAAAGTGTAAAAAACATTTTGTCTTCAGGAGGCATAATATACGACATAAGATTAAATTTTGGCATGATTTTTCTCCTTTTTCACACACACGCCAAGCATATATAAAAAAAGGTCTTTTATAAAGTATGTTGTAACAAAATGTTTACATAGTATAGCCTGGTGTCTGATGTAGAGTCAGAATTCTTCTTTTATTATTCAAATTGTAAGAAATACAAGGAGTAAATTTATGTTTGAGAGTTATTCAAAAACCCCGCATTTGGACAGAGTTGCAAAAGAGTTTATAGATAATTTAAGCAGTCATGACAGCAAACCTCTTTATGAAATGACTCCTGATGAAGCAAGACATTTTTTAGTTGATTTACAGAGAAAAACGCACAGGGATATTCCTGCAGAAATTAATGATATAGACATATTTACAAATGCGGCCGGAACAGTAAGCGTCAGGCTTGTAAGACCGGAAAACTACAATGAAACACTTCCGGTAATTATTTATATGCACGGCGGCGGCTGGGTTATGGGCGATAAAGAAGTTTATGATATGCTTATCAGAAAGCTTGCGGTATGTACAAACTCTGTAGTGGCATTTGTAAATTACTCCCGTTCTCCTGAAGCTGTTTACCCTACACAAATTAGTCAGGGGTATGGCGTACTTGAATATTTATATGAGAATCCTGAAGAGTTTAATATTGATTCTGACAGAATAATTCTGGCGGGTGACAGTGCAGGAGGTAATCTTGCAACCGCTATTGCTCTCAAAGCTTTACGCGAAGGCGGTCCTAAAATCCTTTTTCAGGCTCTGCTCTATCCGGTGACAGATGCAAATATGGATTCTGATTCATATAAGCAGTTTAAAGACGGCCCCTGGCTTACTAAAAAAGCAATGGAGTGGTTCTGGGATGCATATCTGCCTGATAAAAAAATGAAAAATGATATGTATGTTTCGCCGCTTAGAGCCTGTGTGGAAGATCTTGCGGGTATGCCGCCGGCACTTATAATTACTGATGAGAATGATGTTTTAAGAGATGAAGGCGAAGCTTATGCAAGAAAGCTTGATGAAGCAGGAGTTAAAGTTTCTAACGTAAGAATAAATATGACAATACATGACTTTTTGATGCTTAATGCCTTGCATCACAGCAAAGCTGTAAAAAGTGCATTTGCTTTGCTCTGTAAGGTTTTGACACATAAAATGCATAAATAAATATAACTTCTAGTGAAAAAGGAACATATATTCCGATATTATTTCAGCAGCGTCGCCGATAATTTTTTCACACGGTCTGACTGCGTAATAAGCAGGTGTTCTGTCTGACGGAATCGGATTGTCATCAGCATCGACTCCTAGAAGTTCGCGGCAGATAATAGTTCCGTGTTTTTGTTTGAATTTTCCGGCAAGTTCCTGAATCCGTTTGTAATGTTCAGCTTTTGCGTCTTTATCTGTTGGTGATGTATAACCGTATTTTAATCCTGCAACCATAAACATTGCACTGACGGCTCCGCAGACTTCCCGCATTCTTCCCATTCCGCCTCCGAATGAAGACGAAAGTTTTAATGCTGTTTCTCTGTCAATGCCGAATTCCTCAGCAAATGTACAAAATACTGATTGTGAACAATTATAACCTTCTTTAAAGAGTTTCATTGCTTTTTGTGAATAAGAATTCATATTTCCCTGCCTTTTTCTGATATTTTTATGATACCATAAATTCGTTATGTCGATTATATTTAATCCTGTAGTAATATCGGTAATTTTATTATGCATACTTTGCGTATGCAGAATAAATGTTTTACTTGCAATTATTATTTCCGCAATAGCGGCAGGTGTTGCGGGCGGACTGCCGATTGATAAAGTCATGGACACATTTATCTCAGGTATGGGCGGAAATTCCGAGACAGCATTAAGTTATATTCTTCTCGGAACATTCGCGGCTGCAATGACTCATACAGGGTTGGCTACTATTCTTGCAAAAAAAATCGGCTCGGTTATAAAAGATAAAAAATTCATTTTACTTGCAATCTTAACGGGAATTGCTATGCTTTCGCAAAACCTTATTCCTGTTCATATTGCCTTTATTCCTATACTTATACCTCCGCTGCTTAATGTTATGAACAAGCTTAAACTTGACAGGCGTGCGGCAGCTTGTTCTCTTGCTTTTGGCCTGAAAGCACCTTATATTATGATACCGGCAGGGTTCGGGCTGATATTTCAGGGGCTTATTGCCGAAAATATGACTTTAAACGGTATGGCTGTTTTAAAAAATGATGTTTGGAAATCAACATGGATTTTAGGGCTCGGGATGTTTATCGGACTTCTTGCTGCGGTTTTAATTTCTTACAGAAACTCCCGTGAATATAATGACATTCAGCCTGTTGAAAATGAACTCGAAAGAGAAGATGCACAGGCGTTGAAGTTAAATAAAAACCACTATATAACTTTACTCGGTGCATTTGCTACATTAATAATCCAGCTTCTTACAAAGTCCCTTCCGCTCGGAGCACTTGTCGGGCTGGGAATTGTATTTGGTGGAGGTGCTGTAAGCCATAGAAAGATGGATAAACTTATAAACGAAGGTATAGGCTTAATGGGCTATGTTGCATTTGTAATGCTTGTTGCCGCAGGGTTTGCAATGGTATTAAAGGCCACCGGAGGTATAGATACTCTTGTTCAAGCTATATTACCATTTATGCAGAACAGTAGATTTCTTGCGGTTAGTTTAATGCTTTTGTTGGGTTTATTCATAACTATGGGAATCGGAACATCATTCGGAACAATTCCTATTCTTGCGGTTTTGTTTATTCCTGTTTGTATTCATCTTGGCTTTTCACCAGCCGCAACAATAGTAATTCTTGCCGCGGCAGCAGCACTTGGAGATGCAGGCTCCCCGGCTTCTGACACAACCCTCGGCCCTACGGCCGGATTGAATGCGGACGGGCAGCATAATCATATTACGGACACCTGCATACCTACTTTTTTACACTTTAATATCCCGCTGATTATTTTTGCTATCATTGCAGCGTATTTGTTCTAAAGTATTTCAAGGTTTTTGGTTGAAAAACCGCCAATGAGGTTTTCAATTCCCTTAGATTGAACTTTACATCTTAATTTACCTTCAGGATATTTGCTGTAATGTAAAGCGGATGATACAAGCATAACTCTTGAGGCGTCAAAGATATTCAGGCTTGATATGTCAAGACCCATTTCGGGGCAGTCTGATTCTTCAATATAACGTTCTACCCTCTGAAGAATTTCTGTTGAATTATGTTTTTGGAAACTTATGAATTTCATAACTTTTTCGTCGTCTTTATGATAAGAAAATTTAACGTTTTGAATGTAATTCATACTTTTGGTGTATAATAATTACAAGTGAGGTGGAAATATGATGACAGCAACAAGTATTAATGAACTGGCTAAAGAAGTTTTTGATATTGAAGCAAATTCAATTCTTCGTTTAAAAGAAAATATAGGTGAAAACTTTGATAAAGCTATTGAAATTCTTTATAATTGTAAAGGCCGTGTAATTGTTACAGGCATGGGTAAATCAGGATTAATCGGAAAGAAGATTGCAGCAACTCTTTCTTCTACCGGCACCCCTTCGTATTTCCTTCACCCGGCAGAAAGCACTCACGGCGACAGCGGTATTATTACAAAACAAGATGTTGTAATTGCTATCTCTAATAGCGGTGAAACTCAGGAATTACTTAATCTCTTGCCTATTATAAAAAGATTTGGTGTTTTGATGATAGGCATGACCGGTAAAATGGGCTCAACTCTTGCACAGGCTTCTGATGTTGTTCTTGATATCTCTGTTGAAAGAGAAGCCTGCCCTCTCAATAAAGCCCCAACAGCTTCTACTACCGCAACTCTTGCAATGGGAGATGCTCTGGCTGTTTGTCTTCTTGAAAAGCGCGGTTTTACCGAAGAAGATTTTCTTATTTTCCACCCGTCAGGCGCACTTGGAAAAGGTTTCTTATACAGGGTTTCAGACTTAATGAAAACAGAAGACCTGCCTGTTGCCGCTGAAAATGACAGCTTTAATAAAGTTGTAGAAATAATTACTGCACATAAACTCGGTATGGCTATGGTTTTGAATTCTGCTGGTAAACTCGCCGGCGTTCTTACTGACGGTGATATCAGACGAACTCTTATGAAATACGGAAATACTTCAAATCTTGTTATTAAAGATGTTATGACCGTTGAGCCGAAAAGGATTACGGCTGATTCATACGGTGCAAGTGCGCTTAATTTAATGGAAAAATTCTCTATCACCGCACTTGCCGTTGTTGATGAAAATAACAAACCTGTCGGTGTTATACATATTCACGATTTACTGAAAGCAGGTGTTGCATAATGAGTATAAAATTAGCGGCTTTTGATGTGGACGGAGTAATGACTGACGGGAGTATCACGTACGATGAAAACGGCGTCGAATACAAAACCTTTAATTCAAAAGACGGGCATGGACTTGCAGAATTAAGCAGAGAGGGAATTATTACCGCTATAATTACAGGCAGAAGTTCTTCTGTTGTTGAAAGACGCGCAAAAGACGTGAATATAAAAGAGGTTTATCAAGGAGTAAAAAATAAGGCCGCCGTTTTTGATGAACTGCTGGCAAAATATAACCTTACTCCTGCGGAAGCAGCATATATGGGAGATGATATTCCCGATATCTGTATACTGGAAAAAGTAGAACTTGCCGGATGTCCCTCCGACGCTGTTGAAGAAGTTAAAGAAATTGCAAATTTTGAATCTTCAAAAAAAGGCGGATGCGGTGCCGTTCGTGAGTTCTGTGATTGTATTTTGAGATTAAACCGTAATTAAGGAGACTTTATGTACGAAATTAAAACCCAGGCCTTTTTTGCAGCAGCACACCATCTTTTAAATTATGACGGTGCGTGCGAAAACCAGCATGGCCATAACTGGATGGTTGAAGCTTATGTTAAAGGCGAAACCTTGGATAAAAGCAATATATTAATTGATTATAAAGTTTTAAAACGTGAATTAAATGCAGTGTTGGATTTGCTAGACCATAAGGACATAAACGAACTTCCCGAATTCAAAGGAGAAAGTCCTTCAAGCGAAATGATTGCTGCATTTATTTATTCAAAATTAAAAGAGAAAATTGTTTTGCTCAGCAAGATTACTGTTTGGGAAACCCAGACATCTTGCTGCAGTTATTATGAAGAAGATTAGTTCAGCGCACGGCCCGCGATGGCGGGGCGGAGAAGACAGATAAGAAACAGAGAAAGAAAATGAATTTAATACAAGCTATATTAATGGGTATAGTACAGGGCTTGAGTGAGTTTTTGCCAATATCGAGCTCGGCGCATCTTGTGTTTACCTCAAATTTTTATAAGGTTTTTGCTAATATTCCTATCCATGAGCAATCAGGACAGGAAGTGTTTTTTGATATTATGGTTCATCTGGGAACATTGATTGCTGTATTAATATTCTTTAGAAAAGATATTATGAATATTCTAAAATCAATGTTCAAAGCTCTAAAAAGTAAAGATTGGAGCGATAATGAAGCAAAGTTGGGGCTTTATATTATTGTTGGCACGTTTTTAACAATCTGTGTTGCACTTCCATTGCATGATGTTGCGGAAAAACTTGTATTCTCTCCTGCTATAGTCGGCGGATTACTCTTTATTACAGGTTTTGTTCTCCTGTACAGCGAATATGTATCAAAGCATGTTGCATCCAGAAAAGAAAATATTGACTGGAAAACTTCAATTCTAATAGGTCTGGCTCAAGGTATTGCAGCCATGCCCGGTTTTTCACGTTCAGGCTGGACTATTGCAACAGGGCTTTTTGCAGGTCTTGATAGAACCACTGCTGCCAGATATTCATTTCTTTTAAGTATACCGATTATACTTGGTGCATCAATGGTTTATCCATTTGTAAAACTCGATTTTCATGAAGTTGCAGGCTACAATTGGAGTGCTATAATAGCAGGGACTCTTGTCTCCGGTATTGTGGGGTATCTGTGTATAAAATATTTTATGAAATTTATATCCAGATTTTCACTCGCATTTTTCGGGTATTACTGTATAATAGCCGGTATTGCGACGGCTGTTTTCTTCGCTGTTTACAAATAATTTTTGCTTGAAAATAAATTTGTTTCTGGTAAAATTGTCATGTCAATAATCTGCTTTTTAAAGTTCTCTTTTGGGATGTGATTTATTTTACAGATTTAATGTAAAAAAATGTAAACTAAAAAATCCTAAGTGGCAAAAAAAAGTTTTGACGGGTCTTAAAATACCAGACTTACGCGTGTGGAGAAAAAATGATTTTACCGATTACAAATCGAAATAGCAGCCTAAATTTTTCTGCAAATAATCAAAAAGATAACGAGGAAAATAAACTTCCTTATACGCACGATACTGTTTTGAAAAATACTTTCTCAAATCGTTTGCGTATCGGGGTGGACAAACTCACAAATGCTATGACTGTATATCCTGCAAAAGGATTAAAAGGGAGTAAAAACGCCAATTTTTATGAATTTTTAACAATGGGCACAGTTCCTTATTTAATAGGCAGCGGCATGCTGATGGCTATATTTAATTATAATAAACCATTCATGCCTTTTGATAAAAAAGCAGCATCAACACTCGGCAGGCGTCTGGCTCTCGGTGTTGTATTCTATGCTGTTGCAAAAAGTCTTTCCAAGATGTTCATAACCCAGCCCGTAAAATGGATGACAGGTGTTGATACCGAACAGCCTTACGCAAAAGTACAGTATGAATTACCTGAAAGTATAGATGATACGGATATAACAAGTATTGAATACCATAAAGTACCTGAAAGTACTGAATTTATCCGCTGGGATTTAATGTACGGGCGTGAAGATAATGCAAAAACCCGTAATGAACCTTATGATAAAATCGCTAAAAAGCTAGGCCTCGGTGACAACTTGAATGATTCTGATCAAGAAGCTAAACCTAGAATAAGAGAAATTGTAATAAAATCAACTACTGCCAAAAATATAGTTTCATATTTATGGGCAGCAACCGGTGTCGGAATAGCTATGCAACAAAGCTGGGATAAATTCTTTAATGTTGCAACATTGAAATTCTGGAATGGTAAAAAATTTGCAAAATCCGCCGTCACTTTTGTAAAAACTCTGGGTGAAAGTGCAAAAGAATTTTACAAAGGTACAGACGCCGGTATGAGCAAATATGCAGGAAAATGCCTGCTTGGTGCAGCCGTTCTCGGTACCGTAATAGGAGTCTCGAATGTTATGACAAGTTCAAATAAACCGTCAAAATTAGATTCTGCGGATATAATTGAAAAGTCAAGAAAGTATGTGGTGAATTAGTATGGTAAATATGATTAATTCCTATATACAGAATTACAATAATAAACCTAAATCACAGCCTAAAAAACAGGACGTGGAAATTGTTAATGTAAAAAAAGCAAAACCGCATTTTGATATTAACAGAGAACTTGCCAACCGTACATTTATAAAGCCGCTTCCGGGACGCGGACATCTTGTTAAAAACAGGATTACAGATCTTCCTGCTGTTATAGTTAAGGATTTCGCTTATGATCTAAAATCATTAAAAGACGGCTATACAGGTAAAGCAAATGATCACCAGCTCGGCAAACTTAATGACATGGGTCTTACTATAGGAGGTTTGAGTCTTGCCGGATTTCTTGCAACTTTGAAACAAACTCCTAAAACTAAAGCTATGGAATTTATTGGTTTGGCATCATTTCTGGCATCTATGTCTATCTGGCCGAAAGTTGCTATACAGTGGCCTGCACGCTTACTTCATGGTGTAAATATTTCACAAAAATATGAAGACAGTTTTGGCAGAAAAAAAGATTTCTACCAGGATCCGCAATTTATTCCATGGGATTTATATTCGGATAAAGAAATTAATAAAATAGGCGACAGACTCCGTGTTCCTCGTGATATAGAAAACAGACGCGATTTTATTCAGGAAAAAATGAGAAAAATAGCGGTTCAAAATAATACCCTCTGGATGTTAACCGCCGGATTTGCAACACCTGTGATGAGTGCTCTGATTTGCAGTGCCGCAGAACCGTATGTAAACAAATATCTCAATAATCTTCAAATGAAAAAAGCTGATAATCTTTTAAATCACTTTGCAGAATCAATTGAATCTATGAAGACTGACAGGATTATCAATAATATTGACCGCATAATTGAACTTAATAAAAACCAACCGCTGGATGACAAACTGATTAAAACTATTTCACAAAATCTTACTGATGGTTTTGATTCTTTAACGACGCAGTATATGGAAGAAGATTTGAAAAAACTGCTTAAACCGGGCGGTGTTGAGAAATATACACTTTCATCAACTTCAGCAGATGCAATTATAGAAAATACTAAACAGGCATTAAAAGGTACAGAACTTGATGAAAACATGATTAATGGTGTAATCCCGAAACGGGAACAGCTTGTACAGTTATTTGAAAGTCAAAAATATGCAGGAAAAGATTTTACTAAACTGGAAACACAGGATCTTCTTGACGAGATTAGTTCAATTGTAAGAGCAAATATTAAGACATATAATGATAGTAATCCTGCTGCAATAATAAGAAATGAAATCGAAAAACCTATCATCCTAAACCATCTGGTCGGTGCCGATTTTAATGAAGCACCAATTTCAAAAGTTATTGCTTCAACTCCAGCAGCAAGATTAAATGAGGAAGCTCAGCTCTTATTAAAAACTACTGCTAAAGTTATGACTGATTTTAAAGCTAAAACCGATGTTTTAGATAAATACGCATTTATGAAATTTGCGTCAGCTCCTGAAACAGGTCTGGCAAATTACTGGAATGATGTAGCAGACAGTCTTGTTGATATCTTTAAATTTACTCCTGAGGAGATAGATAAAACTCATATGGACAGAGAACTTATGACATCTCTGCTCCGTGAAAAGCTGGAAAAAATTGCTTCAAATGATGAAGAATATAAACGGGTTCTGAAAGCTATATGCGAGAAGATTAATACTTTAAGTGATACCGTAAAAGCTGATGTGATGCCGCAAAGTTATTTAGAAGCATTGAACTCAACCTTTGACAGTACATCAGCACAATTAGAAAATCTTTCTTTAAGCGATTCAAGGACTGTTAAGTTTGAAAAACTATCCCAGCACCTTACAGGGCCAAAAGCTGAACGTCATGGACAGATAGTTCATACTGAAGACTGCTCTTTGAAAAATATCCAGAGAGGCTGGGTTGATAGGAGATTTAAAGAAATCAAAAGTACTTACGAAGGTATGATAAACTCTTTAAATTTCTATCGTAAAGTGGCAACAGTGTCTTTTGCGAATTTCAAAGACAGACCTAGAGAATTAAAAGAGGAAGTTGTAGAATTCTGTAAACAGTTAGCCGTTGATAGGCATATGGTTGATTTCGAGACTAAATTCTTTATGCTCAGAAATCCTGAACCTAATATGCAAGATTTGAGTGATATAAGAGTTGAAAACGGAAAAGTTATCAATGAATACTTCGGAAAAGCTCAATATTTTGAAAATGCGGTTGATATTCCTCAAGATTGGGATTTCTTTAAATTCGTTATGGAAACATTATACAAAGAACCCCTTCATAATGATACAGAAGCTATATTGCGGGAAACAAATTTGAAAGGTATCCACGAATATAGACAGGCGGTCTGGAAAGAACTCGGCGATACTGATTATTTTGCTAAATTACAGCATTTTGTTGAAAATAAAGGGTCAACTGCTACTTCTGATGAAAAATTCGTTCTTCTGGGTATGTCTCCTGATGAATTATTCTCAAAAGTAAGTCTGAGAAAATTTAATAAAGCAAAATGGCTAAAAGTATTCGCCACAATAGGCGGGGCTTTACTCGGAGTTACACTGGTTTCACAATTCTTCTTCGGTCGTTTGAAACCGCCGGAAAAGAGTCGGAAGGGTTAGAAATATGATACAAACAAGTAATTTATTAACTCAATATATTAATAAACCTCCAATGATGCCTAAGGCTTCAAAGCCTGAATCTGAGGTAAAAAATCAAAACTCGGGCTCAGCTCCGCAAGGTTTGCTTTCATTATATCTTCAAAATCTTGCTTTGAGAAATAAGCCGGTTGTTCAGCCGAATGTATCTAAAACTGATGCAGTACAAAATTGTGAACCTGTAAAGAAAATAGTATACAGAAATAATCTTCGCAGCATGTTCAGGCATAATCAGGCAAATATCTTAGCAATTATTCCAAGAACATTTAATGCAAAAGATACTAATAAAAACGGCTATATTGACGGAAGCGAACAGGGTGGAACTTTTATTAATGCAATTGACAGATTGGATGAAGTAAAAGAAGACGGGTTTAATACTCTCCATCTGCTGCCTATAAGCACACCCGGTAAAGTAAAAGCTATGGGTACGGCAGGTTCTGTATATTCACCAAAAGACCTTCTGGAAATCGACCCGAAATTATATGACCCTTCAGCCCCGGGAACTGTAAAGGATCAATTTAAAAAATTTATTGATGAGTGTCATAAGCGCGGCATAAAAGTAATGCTTGATTTACCTAGCTGTGCATCTTATGAAATGTTTTTAAATCATCCTGAATGGATGGCTATGGAGCGTGACGGACTTGCAAAAACTCCGCAGGGATGGAATGATATCAGAATGTTCCAGCCTTGGGAAGATGAAGGAAAAAGAACTCTCAACCCGAAACTTCTTGAACTGCATAAACAGTTTGTTGATATGTGTATTGACCTTGGGGTGGATGGTATAAGAGCTGACGTAGCCAGAGCTAAACCTGTTGAATTCTGGGATATTATAATTCCTTATTCCAGAATGCGAGACCCTGAATTTGCCTGGCTTGCTGAAACCTATACCTATGAAGATGCTTCACCGCAGGCAAATATGCCGTATGACAGACCTGAAGATTCTTTAAGAGCGGGATTCGACGCTATATACGGCCAGTACCATATTTTCCATGAATGGGCAAATGCACATACTTTTATGGATTATGTAAAAGAAAATCTTGATATGTCTTACAGATTGGACAGAGGAAAGTCTTTAATAGGTTCTTTTGCGACCCATGATGATATTTCTCCGATGTTCCATGGCGGTGCTGATTACTGTAAAATGACATTAGGTTTGCAGGCTACAATGCCTATGCTGAATATGTATCAGGTTGACGGTTTCCAAAATGGTGATTATTACCTTTATCCTTATGAAGATAAATATAATCCTGAAACCCAGACAGATAACCATGAAATGACTGTACACCGCGGCAGATTGGATATATTTAATGCCTCAAGAAAGCCGGGCGGTGATGACGAATCTATTAGAACATTCCTTCAGGACGCAAACCAGTTAAGAAAAGATTATGCTGACATAGTAGGGCCGGAAGGTACATTTATTGAGTTAGAAAAAGTTGATGATAAAAACGACCAGATTATTGCTTATGCAAGACATTTTAACGGCAAAACCCTGCTTGTGCTTGCTAACAAAAATGTTAACCGCGGCGTTGCCTGTAAAGTTAAAATTCCTACATTGAAAGCTTCTCAAAAACTCATTAATCTGCTGCCTTCTTACGGAAAAGAAAGTATTTTTCAGGCAGTAGACGGTGAACTAAGAGCTGATTTGGGGCCTGCCAGAGTTCACGTATTTGAGATAGATACCCCTTATATCGAAAATTATACAAGAAACGTTTATAAACAACACTAATTTGGCATACATTAAATAAACGAAGAAGTACAGCCATATCCGTTGGCTGTATTTCTTTGTAAAATCCTATATTTGAACTATTAGCCTTTTTAGAATTTTCAGGTATAATTTTATTATGAAAAAATTTGTTTTAACTTTAATTGTATGTGCTGCTTTTTGTGCGACTTATACAGAACCGTCGTATGCCGGCCCTGTCAGTAATTTTAAATTGAGAATAGAAAACAATAAATCTGAAAAAGAAACCTTAAAAGATATAAAGGCTCTTTTCGATTTACAAACAGAATATACAAATAAGTATGACATAAAAAAACTTGCTTCTTTGTATGCAGACAACTATGTTGATAATGACGGCTATACTAAAAAGGTTTATTTTAAATTAATTCAGGATACCTGGGATACATATCCCGATATTACTTACAAAACCGAGATAAAAAATATAAAGGTAAACGGGGATTATGCAGTTGTAGAAACATTTGAAACCGCTGTGGCTACTGATGATGAAGATTCGGAAGTTATTGCTGCTCACGGTGAATTAAATTCAACGGCAACATGCGTTTATTATTTGAAACGTGTAAATGAAAAATGGCTTATATCGGCAGAACATGTTGTAGAAGAACAGTCTACTCTAAAATATGGGGATGCAAGATTCGTAAAAATGGAATTGAATGCACCTTCTTTGATTGGGGCCGGAGAGGAATATACTGCCGAGTTAAAGGTAGACCTTCCGAAAGACCAGATTGTTATTGCTTCTATAAACAAGGAAAGAATTGTTCAGCCGGTTAAAAAAGATACAGAAGTGTTTAAACGTTTGCCTGAAGAACAAATCTTGGAAAGAGTTTTTAATGCCAATACAGATAATATTAACGAATATGCCGTTGCTTCTGTAGGAATCACAAAATCAGAAAAAATTGATGACGAATTAATGAAAGTTTATATGAACGGACTCGCATTTATCATAACGCGTGTGAATGTAGTTCCTAAGAATAATTTTGTAAATATCGAGGAATTAAATGTCGAAAAAGATAAGTAAAATTATTTATTTGATAGTATGCTTTGTATTTTTTCTTATTTCAGATTTGTATTTGTCTGATTTGCTGGTGAAAAACATTACACGCGGATACGCATTTTCAAGTAATATAATTTCCTTGAATTATGTAAAAAATACCGGTGCTGCATTCAGTATACTCAATGACTCCCGTGAGTTTTTGATAATTCTTTCTGTCGTAGCACTTGCAGCTATATTCTGGTATATATTAAAACATATTAAATCAATATCAATGAAGGCCATCTTTTTTGTTTCTATACTGGCGGCAGGTATTGCCGGAAATCTTCATGAAAGAATAATATTCGGGTATGTGAGAGATTTTTTTGAGTTAAAATTTGTTGATTTTCCTGTATTTAATATTTCTGATATTTTTATAAATATAGGTGTTCTTGCTCTGATAATCCTGATTTTATTAAAGAAAACAAGGTAGTATGATTATTTATGCTGATGAAAATGATGAATCTCAACGATTGGACAGTTTTTTGTCAGAAATCCTGTCGCAATATTCCCGCTCAAAGATTCAAAAATTTATTAAAGACGGATATATTTTTGTCAATGATTCCGTAAAAAAGCCGTCCTGCCAGCTTAAAGAGAATGACAAAATCTCTATAGCAATTCCAGAAGCAAAAGAAATTAAAATTGAGCCGCAAAATATTCCGCTGGAATTTGTTTACGAAGATGATAATATGCTTGTTGTGAATAAACCATCTGGAATGCTTACGCATCCTACATCTCAGGAATTTGAAAATACTCTTGTAAATGCTCTTTTATACAGATTAGGGGATAATCTTTCAGATTTAAACGGAGAATTTAGACGCGGCATTTTACATCGTCTTGACAGAAATACATCAGGACTCTTGATGATTGCGAAAAACAATGCGGCTCACGAATTTCTGGCGAATCAGATTAAACATCACACTGTTATAAAAAAATATCGTGCTGTCTTAAAGGGAAATTATCCAAAAGATGAAGACAGAATCGACCTTCCCATAGGACGAAACCCGAATCAGCCTCATAAAATGACTGTGAGGGATGACGGTAAACCGAGTACCACTTTACTAAAGGTGTTGAAGCGTTATAATGAAGCAACTTATGTTGAATTAACTCTAATAACCGGCCGTACTCATCAGATACGTGTGCATACGAGTTACATGAAACATCCGGTATATAATGATACACTTTACGGAGCAGGCAAAGGAAAAGTAAATACTCAGGAACAGGTCTTACAATCGTATTATTTGAGGTTTACAAAACCGTTTTCTGATGAGATAATAGAATTACAAATAGAACCTGATGAAAAGATTAACAAGGTTTTAAATTATTATGAAAGCAGGCAAAAATGAGAAAATTAATGCAAATAATGGCATATCTTGCAATATTGGGAGTGATGTTTATTGTCATTTTAAATGTTCGTGAAACAATAACCCTTCAGGTATGGGGGCCAAGGTTTGATACAGCGGCAAATATGGTATATCATATGACAAAGACTTTGAATGTAGCTTTTTACACTGTATGTATAATGCTTGCAGGTTTGTTTGCCGGTATTGCTCTTACTTTACCTTTTTATTTTGCCGAGCTTGACAAAATTGCAGCTTATCGTCGAGAACTTGAACGTCGTGATGTAAAATCTGATACAAGCTCATCAAAAGTAAGAGTTTTGGAAGCAAAAGTAGAAGTTTTGGAAAAAGCATTAAGAGATGCATTGAATAGATAAATAAAAGGAGAATAGTTATGCGAAATCTACTTATAGAGCGAATTTCGGGGGGGGGGGCAGTGTTATTTTAAGCTCGGTTTTACTCTCGCCGAAGTTTTAATTACTCTGGGGATTATCGGGATAGCGGCTGTGATGACTTTGCCTGCGATATTCCAAAAACAGAATGAAAAAGTTACGGTTTCACGTCTTAAAAAAACTTATTCTATTGCTTCTCAAGGTTTTCTAAGTGCTGTTAATGATAATGGTTTTATTGATAATTGGGATTTAATTGAGTTTAACAGTGATACAGGTGCTGAAAATCTTTTAAAAAATTTGATTCCGTACTTTAAATTCACAAAAGTTTGCGGTTCTCAAAGAGGATGTCTTGCAGATATTGTATATAAAGATATTAGCGGCAAAGATTCCGGTTATGGTGATAAAAGTGATATTTATGCAAAAGCCAGACTAAGTGATGGAACCTTTTTTTATGTTCAAGTTACGAACCCGGACTGTAGTAGTATTCTTTATTCCGGAAAACCCGGGATTTGTGGCGGGCTATATATTGATATAAATGGAACCGGTAAACCAAACCAATATGGTGTTGATTTGTTCGTTTTCCATATTGCTAAGAATGGATTGCTTATTCCTGGCGGAGATACTTCTGTCATTCGGGAGAACCATACCTTTGAGTATAACTGTCTAAATAAAATAACTAATAATTTCATAGCAGGCGGGGGATGTACAGCATGGGTTTTGTATAATGAAAATATGGATTACCTCCACTGTAATGATTTGAGCTGGAATGGTAAACATTCCTGTAAACAAAAAAGCCGGAAATAACATTCCGGCTTTTTGTTTAAAAAAGTTTTTGAATTACTCAGCGGCTTTGGCTTCTTTGCCTTCTTTTTGCTGGTTAATTACATTTTGTAATTTTTCTTTTAATTCATCACCTTTTTTTTGCATTTCAGAAACAACATCATCCGCTTTTGATTGAATTTCTTTTACTGTTTCATTTGCACGTCTGGTAACATCTTTGGTAGTATCGGCAATTAAAGCGCGTGTTTCTTCGCCTGATTTTGGAGCAAGCAGAATCCCTGCAATTGCGCCGATTGCGCCGCCTACCAAAAAGCCTGCTAAAAATTTAGTTACTGACATAGTTATTACTCCTTTTCTTTCAATTTTATTTTTGCTATAGTCCGGAAAAATTTTCATTACCGGAAACTACTATTTTTTTGTGAACATTTTATATACAGTCGTAAATCCTTTAATTATGCCTCCAATTATTGATTCGGAAACAAGTTTAGTTTTCCCGAGAGTTTTTTCTACGGCATTTTTAAAACTATCAACACCCTGATCGGTATTTTTTACTATAGCATTTATTGAACGTAATGTTTCATTCAGTTCGTTTAATGTAGGTTTTAGTTCTGTATTAATAAGTATTGCTGTCTCATTTACATTTTTAGACAGTTTAATTAAATCATAGATTAATTTTACCAGGAAAGCACCGACTATGATAATTACAATGCCGGTAGCCCAGGCAAGAAAAGTTAATCCTTGATTTAATGCAATTTGAGAAGTTAAGTCCATTGTTTTTCCTTTTTTTAATTTCTAGCCTTTTGGGGCTGATAATTTAGTAATCAAAGCTGTCTTCAGAGGTTTCAAGCTCTTTAGCTTTCTGCATCTTTTTAGATTTTACCATGTTGTTAAATTTTCTCAATTGCCTTTCAAGCTTATATTTCATTAAATCAATATTTTCAAGAGCCTGTTTTTTAGCTTCTTTAATTTCAGGAGAGTGTTTTTCATATAGTTCGCAAGCTGCTTCTTTAATTTCTCGTCTTGATTCTTCTCCTGATTTAGGAGCATAAAGTACTCCGGCAACAATACCGCCTATAACACCGGCTAAAAGCCCCATACCAAACGCAAATGCTTTATTTTTACTCATAATGACCTCGACTTTCGTTTTGTGAGTTTATTATATCATATTTTTAAAAAATTACAAGCAGATTAGACCAGAAGCCCGTCCCAGCAGTCTTTTGTGAACACCAGATACTGGCATATTGTAGCAAGCTTTTTGAATCTGCTTTTCATAATGATAAGTAATGCATAAATAATAATTGCTTTTATTATACGCATTTTAAATTCGTGCTGTTTCTTTTTAAGAAAACCTGTTGCAGCTTCAAAACTGTTTTGTACGCATATTACACATTCTTTGAAGCATAAGAGTGCTTTTTGAGTTTGCGGTCGTGTCAAAGAGACTTTTTCAGAAATTCTGCACACAAATCTGTCCGCCTTATTAATGTTAGAGATAATTGTTGCGGCTATTATAAGCTCTGCTATAAAGATTATTGCGATAAATAAATACATTTTATTTTTTACACTTTTGTATTATATTTGAAGTATAAATTAATAAAGAGAGAATTGGAATACGCCCAAAGGACTATTTATGGCTAAACCTTTAAAATTTTACTTATCACTCTTGCTTGCAAGGGCTGCTTATACGGGAATTAAACTTTTTTCAAAATCGTCGGGAACTTCATTTGCAGGTAAAGCTGTGTTGAAATTTTATCCTGACTTCTTAAAAGATTGCGAGAGCTATATAAAAAAACAAATAGTTACAATAACAGGAACAAACGGTAAGACAACAACTTCCGGTATAATTTCTCATATTATTGAAACTGACGGCTATTCGGTTATACATAACCTTAAAGGTGCAAATATGCTCACAGGCGTTGCAAATGTATTTGCTCTTAATCTTGCTCCTTTTAAAATGTTTGATTATGCTGTTATTGAGTCTGATGAGGCATATCTTCAGAAGCTTTATGATTATGTAAATTCTGACTATCTTGTTGTGACAAATCTTTTCCGAGACCAGCTTGACAGATACGGTGAGCTTGCAACTACGGCTGAATTTATTAAAAATGCTATTGATAAAAATCCAAACTTAAAGCTTGTTTTGAATGCTGATGATCCGCTTGTTGCGACATTTGACAATACTGAATATGCTGTGTATTACGGTTTTGATAATGTTGAATATGACTGTTCTTACCAGCATGAGTCAAACGCACCTTCTGAAGTTTTTAATTGTACTTGCGGAGCTCCTTTGCAATATTCAAAACGCTTTTTTGCCCAGGAAGGACACTATTTCTGCCGTAAATGCGGTTACAAACGCCGTATCTGCGATTATTCGGCCGATGTAAAAGTCTACCCTGATTTTTCTGAAATGACGGTTAAACACAAAGGCGAAATTTATAATTTCAAAGTTTATCTGTCAGGACTCTATAATGCCTATAATGCTCTGGCAGCGATTGCGTATGCTATGGAAGCAGGTTTTTCGCATATTACTATTCAGGATGCGCTTAATACTTACAAATCTATTTTCGGCAGAACTGAAACACGTGAAATTAAAGGGCATAAAGCACTTATTCAGCTTATAAAAAATCCTACCGGCGCAAGCGAGGTTTTGAAGACCGTTGATTTAAATTCAAATATTGTCATCGCCATAAATGATAATTACGCTGACGGAAGGGATATTTCGTGGCTTTGGGACAGTGATTTCGAACAGTTAAAAGATGCCGGCAAACTTGTTATTACATCAGGAATTCGTGCAAACGATGTGGCAACAAGACTTAAATATGCGGGAATTCCGCAAAACCAAATTATAGTAGAGCCTTCAATCAAAAAGGCAATAGAAATGGCAGCTTCTTCAAAGGATAATGAAGAAACTATTACGATTCTTCCTTCTTATACAGCACTTTTGAAGATTGCAAAGATGAAATTTTAGAAAAGAGGTACAGAAATGCTTTTAGGTGTAAATATAGATCACGTGGCTACTTTAAGAAATGCAAGAGGAGGCTTTGAACCGGATTTGCTTAAAGCTGCCGATATTTGTGAAGAAAATGGCGGAACATCAATTACAACCCACCTTAGAGAAGATAGACGCCATATAAAAGATGAAGATGTTTGTAATCTTATAAAAACTATTAAAACAAAATTAAATCTTGAAATGGCAATTGCAGATGACATACAAAAGATAGCTCTCGAAATAAAACCGCATTCAATATGTCTTGTTCCTGAAAAAAGACAGGAAGTTACAACAGAAGGTGGACTTGATGTTGCAGGACAGTTAGATAGAGTATCAGAATTTATAAAACCGCTTCTAAACGCAGGAATAATAGTAAGTCTATTTATTGACCCTGACGAAGAGCAGGTTAAGGCGTCCGCAAAAACGGGTGCACAGTTTATTGAAATGCATACCGGCGCATATGCCGGGGCTTTTGGCTCTCAAAATGAAGAAGATGAATTTCTTAAACTGAAAGATGCTGCAAAACTGGCTCAACAACTTGGTTTAAAAGTTAATGCAGGCCATGGGCTCAATTACGAAAATGTACACAGAATGCATGAAATTCCCGGGCTGTATGAACTTAATATAGGTCACAGTATAATTTCACGCGCTGTATTTACAGGTCTTGCGGAAGCTGTGCACAAAATGGCAGAGTTAATTAAATAGGATATTTTTTATGAAAACGCAAAAAGAAATTGTAGAAGAAATGCAGGCTGTAGTTGAGCAAATGCGGCTTGATGATATTGAAGACAACCCTGATATTATTGATGAATTTTTTGAATGTGATTGCTGCGGCCAGCATAAATGTCTCGCCGGTTCTATTGAATATGAAGGCTATAGACTGTGCAATGACTGTGTTTTAATTGCGGAAACAGGTTTTGCTCTTAAAAAGTTTTCGAAAATACAAGAACTCATTGACGCTATGGAAGATAAGCGTCTTGAAGGTCTGTGTGACTTTATTAAAGAAGAAGAAAAAAGAA
>DVIU01000017.1 GCA_018711035.1 Candidatus Scatousia excrementigallinarum | reverse complement strand
ATAATAACATGTAGCAGTTATCAGCTTTTCTGTTGTTTTAAATTCTGTTTTACCTAAATTAGAAGGTTCAGAGGCAAAGTCAATCCATCCTTTACCAAAAGAAATGACATCATAAATAGCCCCAAAAACATTTGCAACTGTACCCAATGGCCCAGGTGAGAACTTTATATAATCTAATGCGGTAAAAATATTGTCAGCTACATTCCATAGCATATCACCAACATTAAATTCACCTTTCTCTCTATATTTTCCCTGGTATGAATAATCAAAACCTGTAAAATAGGAGCCATAATCATTATATGGGTCATAGCCCGCATCACCATAGTTAAGCGCCTGTTCATTATATAGCGAAGCACCAAACGACACATCTTTAATGTAATAATCTTCAGCCATCTCGTATTCAACCTTATGGGAAACTAGTGTGTTTTCCATTTTGGAAGGATACGCTACTACGCGAGACTCATCAAGCGTATTATAATTCAAATACACTCCGTTAAATAGTGCCATAGTTGCTTCATTCGTCAACCCTGCATATTTATATTGGAATATAGGGCTAACTTTTACTATAACACGGTCTATTGTTGCAACCAGATCAGTATTTGTTGTAATATCAAAAACTAAAACTGTGGAAATATAGGTTTTATTAGCAGTTTCTTCTGTATTTATGAAATATCCATATTCATCACCAATATTTACAATATTACCAACAGTAAAAAAGTAATTTTTAGGTACAATGTTTATTATAGGATCATCTTCATCAAGATTGTACAGTTCGAAACCCGTATTATCTTCATCTGAAATCCTTACTGCAGCTTCCGTTGCGTGCAGTTGCTCGGAATAATCTCTGATAGTTAAATTAGTTCCAGCAATCATGTCGGTATCCAACTCGGAACTTTCTGTATTTGAATTTGCAGATATAGTGTTTTCTTCAGCAAAAACATGATTGCTATTTGCAAAAACTGCGCCAGAAAGAATCGAAGTTATTATCAATAACAACAATCCAATCAGTATAACACTTTTATATTTGTTGTATGTGTTTCTCATAATTTTCTCCTATAAACTATTTATTAAGTTCACTTGCTGAATGTTTCAACTCTTTTAATTCTTTTTCCAGCATATTCAATTTTTTTCTTGTAGACCGAATAAAGAATAAAAAACAAATTACTCCCAAGATGCAAAACCCAAAAGGTACCAGGCTAATCCACCAAATATCTTTTGGAAAATTTAACAAAAATAAAATAGCTACAACCAACATACCAACTATAAAGATAAGAAAACCTATCATTCCCGATCTTACCCTCGCTTTATAGAAATCTATAGTTTTTTTATTTCATTCATTTCTAAATAACCTCATATTACAATAAAATATTTTTAATGTATTCAAAACGACTTCTATTTCACTAATTTGCTCGTAACTTTTTTATCATTATATTCTACTTGCCAATATTAGCGGCTTACATCTTCCAGCTCTTTTTCAATCTTTTTAATACTCTTTTTTGCTGATTTAACAGCAAAAAATAATAAGATTGAAAAAAACAAATCCATGCCGAAAAAAATTAAACTTAGCCACCAGATATCCGGATACATAATAAGGAAAACTATTGCAGCTATCACAACCAAAAACATAAAAATCATCATAAAAATGATATTCATTTTTACTCTTGATTTATAAAATTTAAGCATTTTTTCTGTTTCTTGCATATCTTTCATCTTATAGCCGTCCTCCTAAATAATTCTTGTATGCATAATCAGACAAATACCCATTGGACTATTCCCCCTATACGTTGAAAAATCTATTCAAACATAATCTGCAACCATTCATCAAAAAGCCCTTCAATGCAACTGACTTTCCAATATAATGTCGCGTTTTCTGATTTCGTCACGGCATAATACAGATCCATTCCGTAATCGTCTGTTCCCTTAGATTCATACTCTATGGCTGTTCCATTTATAACCGTTTGATTTTCCAGATCTTCAAATTCCCACTTATCAAAGAAAATAAAGCTTTGCGTATATGAAATCCGGATGTTTATGAGATAAAAGTCATTTGGCGTTTCCAGTTCGCCGTCGACAATATTCATAACAAGAGAATCATCCGCCGAGTATAAAAGTTTTGTGCATGTGACGTTTTCCATCTTTTCGAATTGAGGATAGCCCGAAATAAGCCCGTTTACCTCTTCTTCGGTCATATAACTTTGGGTGACGGCATCCTCGCTAAAAGTCAACCCGGGTTGATCTATTCTGCTGCTATTGTTTAACAGCACGATAATGGTTATTATGGCGGCAAGCAAAATTACAGCGCACCCAAGTATAACGGGCATATACACGCGCCTTTTTGCCTTTATACCGCCCAGCTCAATTTCCTCGTCTGTTTCCTCAACGCGCCGCATAATCTGCTGTTCATGCTCGCTATACCATTCGGAATAATCTTTTTTTGTATTTTTCACTTTTCTTTTTAAATCACGTTCTAAACGTCCCATTTTATTTACTCCTTAATAAATATTTACTTTATATCCATCGATCAGCGTTCCATAATCATCAAGAACAATATAGCCGAAAGGGTTAAAACTGTAACCTGTTGCCACGGCGAGCAGATCTAGCTGTCTGAGTACTCTTCCCGCAGCATCATAATAGGTGATTGTCCTTATTCCGTAACCTATCACAACATGATTACCTGTATAGTGTTGCATAACAAACTGTTCTGTGCCATATTCAGCATCAAAAGCCTGCAACGACACTAAACTATATTTTGAACAGAACAGCACTACGGGTTTTTCCTGTGCAATAGCGCTTTCATATGTATTGAAGTTTAACGACTGGTTTGATACTACCTGCGAATAAGAAATATTTCTGCCTTGTCCATTGACGTACTCTTTCAAGCCGGCTTTAAAATTGCCTATCGTCGTACCGCCCTCGGTAACATTTGTCTTCATAGTTGTATAAAGTTCAGCCATAACTTCATCAACAGCTTCTGTTTGTTTTGAATACAAAATCTTATCACGTATTACGCGCGCAGCAGAGAAATTTTCTATGAGTTCGTCATAAGTTTTATCATAGTAACCCAACAATATTGCGCCCGCCACATTAGCGCAGGAATTTGCCAGGTCAATTTTATCCGAGTATTCCGGCATACCGCCGTTTATCATAATTTCATTATCTTCTTTACGCACAAAATTAATTGATACCGTTTCAGAATTTTCCAACGAGGCACCATTGTAGCCGTCCGCAAAGGTCATTTCCTTATTATGCTGCATGACACATAAAGAAATCGCAAAAATTGCACTCAGTAAAACAGTTAAAAAACTTTTCATTGTTATACCTCTTTTAATGTTCTTTATATATATGACAATTTAGAAACAAAAAACGGATGAAAAAATTAAAAAAGGTCGAAATTATTTTCGACCTTTTTCATATATTGCTTTTATTTTCTTTTTTATAATTGCATATCTGGCTTTTACAGCACCATATGTGATACCCAAACAATTTGCCGTTTTATGTAGCGTCATATCCCAAACATTATGAAGCAGAAACAATTCACGTTCTTCATTGGTAAGTACAGCATAAATATCTTCCAGCCAAAGCATATCGGGTAATTCCTTTGACTCTGTATCCCAAATTTCTGATACGCTTATTTCCCTATTTTGTTTAACAATAAAATTTTTTGCCTCGTTTCTCGTCATTGTAATCAGGTATCCTACATGATTATGAATTTCAGACACATCGTGTTTAAACTCAATCAATTTAAGGATGACATTAGAAGCTATATCATAGGCAGCATCGGTATTCTTTACAATATTAAATGCCGTAACACACAGCTTGCCGAAATACTCTTCATAAATCTGTCCCAACGCTTTCTTATCGCCGTTTTGGGATCTTGTCATTATGTAAATAAATTCCGCCCTTGTCATTGAGTGAAGCTCCTTTATATTGAATTATATCATCATACCATTCCAATTGCAAGTCTTGACAAACAATATATTTTGTAATTACTTATTCCACCCTATCTCTCGAATTTTTTGTTTCCGTCTGGGGCAGTTTAGCGCAGCCCTTTGCGGAAGTAAACGGTCGGGAAAATTACAGCTTAAAACTTTGAATACTTTCTTTCAGCCGGACGGGTTCGCTCGTTCGGCTTTTTTTATTGCTCTGAATTTGGAGCTAACCCGTGCGACAGCCCAACTTGCAAAACTTAACTTGAACGCAGTAATTTATCCCTCTTTTCCGTTGACTTCCGCGCACGACTTTCAAAAAGACATTCCACTCACGGACAGCGCTTTTTGGCCCCTGCCGAAAACGGCAAAATAAAAAATTCGGAGGTATCCAAAATGAAAAAAGTAGTTTACTCAGTTACAAGGTCTGGTAAGTTTGAAAGCAAACTCACCGGCATAGGGTTCATCACCGAGTCCGACTTGGTTATCGCCTGCATGAGCAAAAACGGCAAACCGTACATACGCATATTTGAAGATTGCGTTAAAAACTGCCATCCGATAACTGGACGCGAAAACGAATACCGCGGTGCTCACTACGAGATCCGCGAAATCGAAGTACAAACTGCCAACTCCAGCGGCGACGATACATTTTCAACATCATCGACGTAAACGAAAACAGCAACAAAATTACAGTTGCAATAACCCGCAGCGGCAAGATAAGCATCTGCGAATACGACCTGCTCACCGATGAGAAAGGACAGTACTTTGAATACGGCGTTGCAGGTCAGGAACACATACACATAAACGATTTTAATAACTAAATTAAAGGAGAACGAAAATGAAAACTTTTAAAATGCCTTCACACGAAAATATGGACTTTGTTTTCCATATAGAAACCTATACTACCAACGGCAATACATACGTAGGGATTGACTGCAAAGAAGATGACTTCTGGGAGCCTTATGCAAATTTAACAGTCAACCTCGATATGATACTCGATTTCAATCAGGCGTTCATAGACACAAACAACCTTGACGAAGAATTTATAAAATACCTCGAAGAACAGGGCTTTATCAGCAACACGGGGCTGAAAAGACAATCAGGCTTTGTCTTATATCCGCTCTACACACTCAACCTTGACAAAATAGAGGAGTACAGCAGATGGAAGAATTAAACGATAGGCACAATAATATGTGCCATATACGCATAGTCATAGGCTCTTGGGGTTCATATAACGCCTGCAACCAAAGGGCGTTAGGTTCATCTTGGCTTGACTTAAACAAATACAATACTTGGAACGAAATCGCCGAAGAACTTACACGGCAAGGCTTTGACATTAAAGGCTTGGACGAAGAACTCTTCATACAGGACATTGAAGGCCTCCCGTCAGACAGCACTAATTTGGATTATGCAAGCCCGAAGGAACTGTTTGAAACCTTAAAAGAAAGCTGCGTATTGGAAGACGAGAACAAATTTGACATTATGCTCGCCTATCTGGAAGTAAGGTCGTTTACCGATTTTGAAGATGCCGTCAAACAACACGGTGAAAATTGGGATGACGACATATATCTCTACAAAGGCTACGATTGGGATGATTTCGGACGTGAAATATTCAATAATCAATGCTACCAGATAGAAGAACATTTATTGGACTTCTTCGACTTCGAGGCATACGGCAGATATATGGGCGATTACGCCGAAGAGTACTCAGACGGTATAATAGAAATTTCAAGATAAAGGAGAAACGCTTATGACACAAAAAGAAAAAGCAATAGAATTACTCAAACAACTGGATATATATAAACCATATATAGAAGGTTTTAGGAAAAAAAACTACGTCTGCTTTTTTGAAAGATATGGCGGATATTGGGCTTATCAAAATGAAGAACTCGCTGCAAAAATCAACGAAATAGAAAGAAAATACGGCTGCCTTGTATATGCCGCAACACACGATTTCTGTTCAATAGGCGAAATGTATAGCCTACTAATAATCACCAAATATCCCAAAGAATGGGACGGACTTGTAGAAACAGACGGCAACGTACATACCTGCTTTGCATACGTCTGGAACAAGGGTGACGATTGGTGCAGCGAATTCGGGAGCATCACAGTCAAAAGCTGGGGCGGCGGTATTTCAAGGGTATATTGAGGTGAAACATGAAAGTATATCTTGTAATACTCGAATGGGGTAAAGATAGCGAACACGAAGTTGAGCTTGATATTTACTCCACTTATGAAAAGTCTTACCAAAAATTCAATGAACTTATAGCAGAAGAAAAGAAACCTGAAAAGTCATGGGTGGGCGATATTAAGTGGAATGGCGATGTGCCCGATGACGAGCATGTAGAATTAGATTACCTCGACCGCCGCAACGATACCGATGAAACCGAATGTTATTGGCTTATATCGGATAATTGGAACGGGGCATATACCTACATTTCAATACAAATCAGGGAGGTATTATAAACGGAATGAAAAACACCAAAGAAATAAAAACTATACTTGCAGTCCTCTACTACCTCAACCAGACAGGCAATAAAGACCAAATGATAACAAATGTGCTCGAATACGCTTTTAACCGTATTTTCAGTTCAAACGCTAATTTATTATTATTCGCCTGTGCAGGTTATACACAGGAACAAGCGATACCTGCAATTATGCAAATACTTGAAAAAGAAACGCAGTACACGCAATTTATAAAATTAAAGGAGGGCAAAAGCGAATGAACTTAAAGACAATGGCTCATATCTGCTCGTTAAACGGGGATATGGACGAAGTAACTATCCTTGAAAAGACGGGTGAGAACGAATACATAGTTGATTATCGCGGGGTTAAATGCTCCGCGATTTTCAATTATTGCAATTTTTCTTACTACGTAGATGACGTTTACGGAAAAATCAGCATTGAAAAGGAGCAATCAAATGAAAAACGATATAATCACCTTCTATGACGATACAAACGACTATGCCAAATACGATGAGGCAAAACAGGATGTATTTAACTCATTCGCAGATAGTCAGGGCTGGACCGATATTTCAGAAGTGCCCAACGATATGGTCTGGGATGAAATCAGCAATCAAAACAATGCCGACTGGGAGTATTTCACCGAGCATTTAAAGAGGTTATTGAAAGAACACTACTACCTTATAACAGGCACTAACGGCAGATGGAACGGCCCCGCGGAATGCGGAAACTTCATTAAAGATTACGACGATTTTACCGCATTTATAAAACACCTCGACAACCTTAAAATTTATGAGTTAAACGGTCATCTATACATAAGCGGGTACCACCACGACGGGCACGACTACTATGAAATGAAAAGACTCACCGACAAGGGCGTACAGTATGCCGACAAACATTGTTTCGCCCACGATAAATACCTGCACAGCCGAATAATGAAATGTAACTTCTATTCGGTATTGCCACGGTTAGCGCAGGAGATTTACGGTACATACTATGAAACGCACCACGCATAACCAAAACGGCTATAAGGTCTGCTACAAGGAGGAAGGTAAGCGCTCATATGTACGATATTTTCTGACATACACCTACAATCAGGCTTTAAGAGCAAAAAACTGTTACATACGCTATCCTCCACGGGAGCGTGAAACAGGCAGAAAACTTAATAATCCGAAATGGGCTATCATTCCCGTAACAGAGAAAGAAGTCCAAGACGGTATCTGGCGGGAGTGTCCTTTCTAAGGATGCTCCCCCTTTTTTCATATTAAAAACTAAAAAGGAGGCCATATATGCCCGAATTAAACTTAACAGCAAAAACAAAAGAACAGGAAATCGTCTTGCAACACCTTAAACCTATGGTTTCGGATACACTCGCTGAAAAGATAAACAACGGCGTGAAGATACAGAAAGACGGCAAGACGCTCCTAAACAAAAAAGACCTCGACGGATTTATCGAATACGCATACGCAGAGGCTTTAAAGATAAGCAAAGATAAGAAATCAGGCAACACATTAGCAGTTGACGGAACCGTAATAATGGGCTGGGCTATCCACTACTTTGAAGAGGACAGTATCGAAGGCAAGCTCTACAACGAGGACGGCACCGAATATAAGATACAGCCCAGCGTTACAGCTAAGGCACCGGCAACTACTTATACACCGCCAAAGCCGCAACCCAAACCGCAGCTTTCAATGTTTGATTTGCTTGATAACAGCGATAATTCGGATATATCTGCCGACCAATCGCAAGATGAGGACGAAGATATACCCGAAATCGAAGAAAATGACGAACCTGTACAGGAAACAATAGAACCAGAAATAAAGCAGGTCGTCAAAGCCGCCGAAGAAAGACAGAAAGCTGAAGGCAGCCCGATATATAAAACTTATGTGAGCATACAGAACAAATATCCGGACTGCATTATAGCTTACCGCTTAGGCGACTTCTATGAAGTATTCGGAGAAAACGCAAAGATACTTGCCGACAAGCTCGACCTTACATTGACAGGTCGTGATTGCGGACTTGAAAGCCGTGTACCTATGGTCGGTTTCCCATACCATATTGCCGAGGCTTACGTTACAAAGGCTCTGCAGCACGGGCTTAAAATTGCGCTTGCCGAATCAATGGAAGATATAAAGACATATTGCAACCAACCTGACGGCACTAAACAAACGGTAGACCTTGAAACGGGTGAAATTATTCCGCAAAAAACAGAAGCTGACGAACATGTTCCTACTGTTTCAAACCTGCTTTCAGACTATACGGAAGAACCCAAAATTGACGAGCAGCTTGAACAGGA
>DVIU01000214.1 GCA_018711035.1 Candidatus Scatousia excrementigallinarum | reverse complement strand
ATTTAAGGGATATAAACCGGTAAAATCCGATCTCGGATATAACATGTATGAGTTTAATTATACATTTGACGATCATAATTATGATTGTTATCTGGAGTTGTGTGCACTGGTAGATGACGGTAACGGAAATTATAAAAACAAACGTGCCCTCAAAAATTTTGAAAAAGGTACTGAATCTTTTAAACTTCAATGCGGACCGAATAGAATTAGTCTACCTGCTGATTATAATTTAAATTCAGATACCCCTTTAGGATATCATTACCGGTTAACTGAAAAAGGTAACCCTGAGCATACGTTAAAATATGACGTTGATGCAGGAGAGATTATTGATTTTACAGAAAAAGGAATGAAGCCTCATTTGATTTTTAACGTAATTACCCAGAAACGTTCAAGAGGCACAAGAGGGGGCTCTGCTATTCTCGCAATTCCTGATTCTTATAATGCAATGTATGCATATGATAAAGACGGAAATATTGTACCTAATGTTAAATATGCCGATGCAATAAAAAGAACAAAACATTTTTCTAATAAAGTCGGCGGTTCTCTTGCAGGGATTGAACATGATTTGGATGCAGGCTATTTAAATCAATATTCAAAAATCTTTCTTACACCGTTTGCAACAGATGACAGTCTTACTCCGCACTCATACTGGGGCAAAAATTTCTTTCAAATTGCTCAGTCTCTTGGTAATATAGATAATTACGCCTCATTGCAGAAAAAATTATTCATACGTGATAAGAATCTGGTCTCTGATGCCGCACTTTGTAACGAAGGACTGGAAGGTGTACACTTCCAGCATGTTTTGAAATGGGGCAAACAATCTTATGCGTATCACTGGTTCAGAGCTGATCTTGATCAGGGGCCTTTCGGCTTAGGCGTACTGAGTAAGAGAAAGAATTTCATTTCTCATAAGATTATTAACTCTCCATATATATTTACCCAGCAGAATTCTGGTAAAATAACCTGGAAAAAAGCACCAATCTGGAATGGAAAGGGCGAACAGGGTGAAAAATATGACCCTAAATCTCCAACATATATTCAGGTAATAGACAAAGAACTTATTAAAGGTACAGAAGGTAATAATAATACCGAACGTTTAAAAAACTATCGGCTATCAGATACCGGTAATCCTTATAAAAAGGTTACTCATAATGATACGGTAATTTTGTACTCTCACGAGATTAATCCGGAAACATATCTGGATAACGTTAAACGCTTAAATAAACTTAATAATTCACGTCCTGACGGACAATATTTCAATCTGCTTTCCTATGAAGCTACGAAAGTTTTGACAAAATCAGCTTACTTTAATTATGAAGGTAAGTTTGAAGGAAATAAAGAGGATTGGGATGCAAACGTCGATGTCGCAAAACTTAATTATTCATTCTCAAATTATAATTCTCAATATATGAAAGACCATATTCCGATTGAAGAACGAAATGACTACAAGGCTATGATTGCACGTCATACAAGTGAAGTAAAAGATTATGCTATTACTTCTGCTCAATACTGGACTAAGAAAACTAATCAGATATTAAATCTGTATGTTGCGCAAAGCTTAAAAGGTGCTGACCCTAAAAATCCTGATAGCATAATGCGGATGATACGTGAAGGGGTCAAAGATGGGAAACTCCCGGCTTCCCTGGAGCTTGCAGTTGATAAAAAAGTAATCAGAAATGTTCTTACAGGTCATTATAATCTTCATGGTGCTGATACTGTAGAAAGTTTCAAAGATATAACAATCCAGAATATGATGGATTTACCACTTGATTCAATTGAATTGGGCGATAATATTGTATCTGTATTAGCTTCGCCTTACCTTACAAAACGCGCAACGAGCACCGACCAAATCGGCGTTTCACGTTTTGAATTGCAGAAGAAAGATAATCCTCATCTTATGCCTGAATACAAAAGAGCATATAATAAAATGAATAAATTATATGAACATGAAATGAGTGATTTTGCTCAAGATATTCTGGAACGTCTGGATGAAAAACTTTCAAGAGAGCAGCGGCTTTATTCTGATACCAATGCTACAAAATACGGTAAGTATGTATTACCTATAATAGCTCCGGAAATAGCAAAGTTTGCAATCATCAAAGGGCTTTTCCCGGATGCAGAGGTAAAAATCAAGCCGGATGGCGGAATTGCTTATGATTATGATAAGTTGAAAAAGACATCATTCCAGGCTCTTGAAATATATCCTACCTGTCCGGAAGATGAAGCACTTTCTTTAATTTACAGATTAAAAGGAAATGATATCAAACGTAAGGGTATTCCTGCAATAAGCGAAAATGACAGAAAACTTCTTACCGAAGCAATTTATAAAATGATAGAAGGTACAAACCTTACAAGCTTCAAACTTGCAGAAATGATTGTGGACAGAACCCAGGCAGGTTTAGACTGGAGAATTGATGCTGCAAAGGATATTGCAGATAAAGAATCTTTGCTGAGCAAGAAAACCAGTTTTGAAACGAGCTGGAATCAGGTAATTGATTTCTGGAAGATGTTTGCTGATAATATTTATAAACAAAACCCTAACTCATATCTTGTCGCTGAAATCACCGATGTAGGCAAGCTCTATGATAAAGGTGCCGGATGGGCATCTAACAGATATTATAATCAGAAAGATGTCCTAATGAAATTTCTCAGAGAAACAGGTGTTACTTCGGCTGCAAATTATGACTATTTCTTTACTGATGTTGCCGGAATCTTCTCAAAAAGTTATGAAAAATATGAAGACCGCGGAGTATTCCAAAGCACAAGAATATATGATTTGCTAAAGAAAAAAGGTTCGGATTTCTTACACTCAGGCCCTTTGGATTCCATCTTATATTCATATAACTTTGTAGATAACCATGACAAGCCGAGAGCATTGCATATGATGGCTCTGGACAGCCAGTTATTTTATTCTCCGAATCTAAATACGTATACTCATAACAAGAGCATTCATAGTGTTGAATATAAAGAAAAAGAAAAGGCTTACAGAGTTCTTAATAATAAATTTTTCGGTAATGTTGAAAAACAAGACGTTGATAAATTCAACTTTATGAGAAAAAGTACAAAAGCGGTAGCAATGGGTGATGCATTGAATAATGCTTTTGGCAGAGCTCTGGCGCGTTTAGAGAAACAGGGAACTATTAACGGAGAAACAAGAGATTATTTGTATCAAGCTATAGCTCAATCAATAAGTGACCTGGCAAACGGAAAATATCTCGGTAAATCATTTGAGGCAGATGCTTTTGGTACAAGGCCGTTTGATATAACTATTGAAACAGTAATCAGACAGGCAAAGGCAAAACATGAAATGTCAATTGATAAAAAATTAGAAAATGACTTGAAAAAGACAACTTTCTATATGGCTATTGATCCTGCAATATCGAAGTTACTGGGTATAATGAAATTTCTAGTATCCTTGCCGGGTATTCCTACTTTATTCGCCGGTGATGATATAGGCGCAACCGGCTATGAAGAACTTACCCGTAATATCTACCTTCAAAACCGTTCTGTAATTCACCATGAATGGTTAGAAGACGAACCTGAAGGAATGGATTTCATAAAAACTCATAAGGCGGAATTTGATGCAATAATGGGCTTGCGCAAACGTCCGGAACTTCAGGCATTAAATGACGGAGCTCCTGTATTACTCCAGCTTCAGAATGCTAAGTTTAATCAGGACGGAGAAAATAAAGAAGCTCAACTGGCTGCTATATTAAGACATAGTACTGACGGACGTATGACGGTTTCTGTATTTAATACTGTAGGTGTTACTCATGACTATGATAAATATAATGATCCGGGGAAATATCCTGTAACTATTACTCATAAGTATTATGATAAAGATGTAAACGGTATAAACTTAGATTACAACGGAGATGAACAGACAGGTTTGAAAGCCGGTCTGCCTGGCGGTACAGTTTTTGTCAACGCGGCAAATGAAAATGAAAAATTCATTGTAAAAAAAGACGGTAACCATTACTATCTTGCGCACGAAGATGATAGTCCGATAATATTAAAAGATAATACCTTAAATCTCTATCACGTGCCGCAGCATGTACAAACTCAAATTGACAGACTGAATAAATTGCAGGAGGCAATAAGGTCTCAGGCTCCTAAAAATGAACATACATTCAGGAAAATAAAAAAGATGGCTGCTGCTGATAAAACTACATTCTCAGGTAAATCAGTACAGTTGTATAATCCTCAGTATAATTTTGTGTCAAATCCCTATGCTCAGATGAAAAAAACTGAAACAGGCTCAAAATTATCCCTGATTGCTAATTAGTTGACTTGAATGAATTATAAAAATGTGTTAAAATAAAGTCGGAAGTTTGTTAAAATACTTCCGATTTTATTAGTTTAGCAACGGAGGATAAAATGCAAAAGTCAGTAATAGTGCGGATTTCGGGGGGGGGGGCAGTACAGTTCTAAGCAAGGCTTTACACTTGCGGAAGTTTTAATTACACTTGGAATAATTGGAATTGTTGCATCTCTTACTTTGCCCCACCTCATAAAAAATTATAATGGTCGAATATTGGAAACTCAATTTAAAAAGGCTTATGCAACCGCTGCACAGGTTATACTTCTTTCAAAGAATGAGTTAGGTGTAAGTTATCTTGCAAAACATTGTGCCGATGTTGCAGAAGATTATGAATCCTATGAAGATGGTACTACAAACGGAGTAGAGCCTTATCCTAATTCCAGTAATTGTTATACAACATTATATAAGTCTTTGAATAAAAGTTCGACATCCGTAAATGGTTGGGATAAAGACAAATATACAGTTGAACGTAAAGACCCTATCAGAACATTTAATAATAAAGCGGAAGTTTCAAACGGCTTGGGGCTGGCTGGTGCCGGAAATCCCTGGGTTATGAGGCAAAATCGTGATGGTATCTGGATGCAATTCCGGATTAATGAGGGTAAATTGTATATTACATTTGATGTAAACGGCTATAAACGTCCTAATCAGCTCGGGCATGATATATTTATACTGTATGTTGATAAGAAAAATGATAATATAACAGGAATACAGCAGTCAAAAGCATATACTGATGAAGAATTGGAGAATGAACATTTTGATAAAGAATACCAGCAGGCTCGTGCAGGTAATCCTTGTAATAAAACCTCTAGCCAAAAGGCAAATGGCATAGGCTGTTCATGGTTTGCTATAAATGATATTAATCCTGAAACCGGTAAAGCCGGATATTGGAAAAATTTACCTTAATAACTCTGCAAGAGCTTTGGGACAGAGTCCTATAATATTTTCAAGGCTTCCGGAGTATGATTTTATATATCCTTCAGGCATTTCCTGTATGCCGTAAGAGCCGGCCTTATCCAACGGCTTAAAGTGTTTTACGTAAAATTCAATTTGTTCATCAGAAAGAGGCTCAAACTCAACTTCGCTTGTAACTGCCTGTTTTTTTATTTCACCTGTTTGAGAATTAACAACTGCTATGGCCGTTACAACCTGATGTTTTCTTCCGGAAAGTTTTTTAAGCATATCTACTGCCCCATTTTCGCCCTCAGGCTTGCCGAGAATCTTATTATCAAGCACCACCACAGTATCGGCTCCTACGATTTTGCACGGCTCTTTTACAAGGGGAATAACGGCTAACGCCTTGTTGCACGCAAGACTCTCTATAAATTCATAAGAAAAATCCGTCTGCGTATGATCTTCGACATACGGTGACGGAATAATTTCAAAAGTATAATTGTATTGTTTTAAGATATCTCGTCTTCTGGGAGAAGAAGACGCCAATATAATTTTTCCCATAGTTAACATTCCTTTTTCTTCAATTATATCAGAAACAAGGAATGTTAAAATTTTTATTAGTACCCTTGCGGTGCTCTTTGATATCTTGCATTTTTAGCATTAACCGCATAGCAGGCTATATTTAAACGCTGTTTAAGCACCATCATATTACGATACATACTGGCATAATCATTCATTGCGCCCATCATTTTATTCGGGTCAACCATTGATTCCATATTATCGTGATTGTCAACTTTTTCTTCTGCATATTTTTTGACCAGCAGTTGGTCAATGTAGTCTTCTGCACCTATTGCCATGCGAATGACCTCCCTAAATAGTGTGTGTATCCTTTTTCCTATGAGAAAGTATGTATAATATCCTAAATATTCCTTATGTATATACTAAGTATTTTATTCCACAAAAATTGCCTTTTTTATCTTTATTTATGAAGAAATGTTAAAATAAGTTTTTTAGAGGAATTATTTTAAAGGTTAGGATTTATAATATGTTTTATGAAAGAGATTAAGATAGTTTCTCCTGTAAAGAAACCGGAAGACATAGATTTGTTTTCAAAAGAGACCTCTTGCAGAGAGTATTATGTTTATTATAAAAAGTTTTTGAATAATAATTTTGAGTATGTAAAAGAGTTTGTTGATTCTGCAAAAAGAAATAACTGCCGTATATATATAAACTTTAAACACGATATTACCGAGGAAAATCTGCCGGAAATAAAACGAATGCTAAAGTTTTTAAAAACGGCAGGTATAGACGGTATTTTTATAAACAGTTTTGCAATATTGGAAGCCATAAAAGTATTTAATCTTCCTTTTAAAGTAATTGTAGATTCGTATTTTGATATACATAATATTGCGGGCATTGATTTTATTAATAATTTCCATAAAGTTGACGAGATTATTATCACCGAAGAAATTTATATGAAGAATATCGCGAAGATTAAAAAATATACAAATCTTCCGCTTGCAATTGATACTGATAACCTTCCGTGGTGCGCTGAGGACATAAAAAAACTAAATGCCATTGATAAAGTTGTAATTAAAGGAAAATTTTCAAGTTCAGATGAAATTCTTGAAGCAATCGAACTCATAGAGAAGATTCTTGCTAAACCGAAGTTGTTTAAAACTCAAAAATTGCCGTTTAAACATGTTAGAAAAAGCATTTATCAGACAAATCATTTTTCAGGAGAAATGGTTTCAGCAGAAGGAAAGGACTTTAAATTCAGCCGGAATATACAAAATTTTGAATGGGATATTAAAAGACCCAGAGTTTGTAAAAATATTACTTTTATGCCCGGTGAAGATTTCAAGATAAATCTGAGATTGTCAGAACTTGAGCAGCTTAAAGAACTGGAAAAGTATATAAAAAAGATTGGGTTTAATCCCGTTGACTCGATAGAATACGGAGAAATTCTCTCTACCTGCGACCTTTCAACCAGCAGTTTTAATGAAATTATAAATAAAGTAAAGAAATTTTGTCTAAAACATAATATTAAATTTCAACTCTCAACTCCAAGAATATTGATTGAACGCGATTTTGACAGGGTATATGAATATGTAAAACAGCTTTTGCTGACAGAACCGGTGCCATCGTCGCTTATTATAAATAATATAGGCTACTTTTGGCTTGTAATAAACGATACTGATTTGGAGGATATTCCAATAGAAATAGGGCAAGGGATAAATTTGTTGAACAGTATGTCTATCAAATGTTTAAATAATCTTGCTCCTATTGAGACTATTGACTTTACCTCATTTACGGATATGGAAAGTGCAATTAAAACCGTAAAAAAGATTAAAAATATAATTCCTAATAAAAAATACACAATTGCCGGTAACATAAGGGTTCCAAGTCTGGGCTTGTGTCCTTTGAATAACGACAGTGCTATAATATCGCGCCTTTCCTGTAAGGCCCCTTGCCACAGAGGAGGTTTTGCGCTGAAAGACCCTTCTTTAAATAAGATATATCCGTTCACCTGTGACGGTTTTTGCAGGATGCACATGTTTGAAGACAGGATATTAGAGGATTTTGAACACGTAGAAATATTACATAAAGCAGGAATTAACGAATTTATTTTTGACTTTTCTGCGTTGAATGCAAAGTATGTTCCGGTGCTTTTAAACAAGTTTTTTACAAGAGGCAATTGATTTATTAAGAAATCTCTGTTATAATAGAGAAAAAGGAGAATGTATGAAAAAACTTGATATGACAATGTTTTCGGGGGGGGGGGCAGTGTAAATCCTTCTCAGAATACGGTTTTACATTAGCTGAAGTTTTAATAACACTTGGAATAATCGGTATAGTTGCATCAATGACTATGCCTGCAATAACTGCAAATTATCGTAAAAAAGAAATTGCTGTTCGTTTGAAAAAGTTTTCATCAACGATTCAAAATGCATTTAACATGGCTGCGGCTGAATACGGAGAACCGTCAAACTGGAAATTCCCCAGTAAGACAGGTGATTCCGAACAGACAAATGAGTTTGTAAATACATATTTATTTCCGTATTTAACAGGAGTTAGAGTATGTAATACAGATGAATGCAAACAAATTAATAAAAATATGGGACATGTTGGGCACGGAGTTGCATCATACATTTTCTCTGACGGGAGCTGTTTTACTTTTATGACCGGCGGTTCGGGCACGGACCATTCAACTATGCATGCGTATTATGATTATAACTGCCTGAGTAGACCAAACAAAAGAGATTATGACCAATTTGCATTTATTATGTCAGCAAATGCAGGTAAAAATTTTACTTTTAAAGCCGGCGGTGTTAATACATTAAGTTTGACAAAACGTGAGGATTTACTGGATGCCTGCAAAAACCATGAAATAGACGGGCATTCCCCCGGTACTTGTTCCGCACTTATAGAATTTGACGGATGGGAGATTAAAGATGATTATCCATGGATTAAGTAAATATTATTTTTTCCTTAAGTTTCTGTAAAAATTTCTATGTCCATGCTAAAATCAAGGCATATAGTATCAACTTTGGAGAGGAAAATTTTATAATGCTTGATTTTTTATTGAAAATACTCGGCGATCCTAATGAAAAAAAGATTAAAAATATGATGGGGATTGTTGACCATATAAACGCTCTGGAGCCTCAGTTCGCAGCAATGAGTGATGAAGATTTACGTGCGAAAACAGACGAATTCAGAGAGATTTTGGCAAAACGCCCTACCTCAAAAGATTTTAAAACAGACAGAAAGCTGGAAAAAGAAGCATTGGACAAAATTTTACCTGAAGCCTTTGCAACTGTCAGAGAGGCAGGAAAAAGAGTTTTAAATATGCGTCATTTTGATGTGCAGTTAATAGGCGGATATTTTCTCCATAACGGTCACATTGCGGAGATGAGAACCGGTGAAGGTAAAACCCTTGTCGCAACACTTCCAGCGTATTTGAATGCGTTAACAGGTAAAGGTGTTCATGTAATTACTGTAAACGATTACCTGGCAAAACGTGACAGTGAATGGATGGGTAAGATTTATAAATTCCTCGGCCTTTCTGTTGGCGTAATCCTCTCCGGTGGAAGAACAATGGATGATTTCGCTGCCAAAAAAGCGGCTTACGACTGTGATATCACTTATGGTACAAACAATGAATTTGGTTTTGATTACCTTCGGGATAATATGGCGCAAAGCGCGGATGCTCTTGTTCAAAGACCCTATAATTATGCCATTATTGATGAAGTCGACAGTATCTTAATTGATGAAGCCAGAACTCCGCTTATTATAAGCGGCCGTCTTGACAAATCCGCTGAATTATATAAACTTATGGCAACAATTGCCCCTAAATTGACAAAAGATAAAGATTATGAAGTCGATGAAAAAAATAAAAACGTAATTTTAACCGAAGACGGTATTGACCATGCTCAGGAACTTTTGCAGATAAAAGATTTGTTTGATATAAACACGCAGTATGCCCATCATCTTTTGCAGGCCTTAAAAGCGAAAGAATTATTCATCCGGGATACTGATTACGTTGTAAGAAACGGTGAAATCATGATTGTTGATGAGTTTACCGGACGTTTAATGGAAGGCCGCCGCTGGTCAGACGGACTTCATCAGGCAGTTGAAGCAAAAGAAGGCGTACAAATTCAGGATGAAACGCAGACTCTTGCAAGCATAACTTTCCAGAATCTTTTCAGGCTTTATCCTAAACTTTCCGGTATGACAGGTACTGCAATGACAGAAGAAGCCGAATTTGGAAAAATTTACAACCTTGAAGTAACGACAATTCCAACGAACAAACCGGATATAAGAAAAAATTATCCTGATGTAATTTATAAGACTGAAAAGGCAAAATTTAATGCAGTTGTAGAAGATATTATTGCGCAGAATAAAATCGGCAGACCTGTTCTGGTAGGCACGATAAGTATTGAAAAATCCGAATATGTTTCGCAGCTTCTCAGCCGCCGCGGAATAAAACATAATGTCTTAAATGCAAAACACCACGAAAAAGAAGCCTATATTATCGCACAGGCAGGTAGAGTAGGTGCTGTGACAATTGCGACAAACATGGCAGGCCGCGGAACAGATATTTTGTTAGGCGGTAATGCGGAATATCTTGCAAAAGAAGAATTGGAAAGACTTGGTGTAACTCCAGAAAATACCCCTGATTACGAAGATAAGAAAAATGCAGCAATGGCTGCCGCAAAAAAAATTACCGAAGCTGAGCACGCAAAAGTTGTTGCAGCAGGCGGGCTTCACGTAATCGGTACAGAGCGCCACGAATCACGCCGTATTGATAACCAGTTAAGAGGACGTGCCGCTCGTCAGGGCGACCCGGGCTCAACGCGTTTCTTCCTTTCTCTTGAGGATAACCTGATGAGAATATTCGGAGGCGATAAAATCACCAGTCTTATGAATGCTTTGAATGTAGAAGAAGACATTGCAATTGAACATCCTCTTATTACCAGACAAATCCAATCAGCGCAGAAAAAAGTCGAAACATACCACTTTGATATTAGAAAAAGTGTACTTGAATATGATGATGTAATGAATGTTCAGCGTGAAAAATTTTACGCTCAGCGTCGTAAGGTATTGTTCGGTCATAATTTAAGCGAAGACATCTATTATATGATTGAAAAAGAAATAGACAGAATGCTGAAAGCCTATATTTCTCCAGAACAAAATCCGGAAGAATATATTTTTGAAGACTTACAAACAATGATACGTGAGTTACATTCTGTTATTCCGCAATTATCAGGGGTATCTGTGTCAGATGTTCAAGGTTTAAGATTTGATGCGATT
>DVIU01000213.1 GCA_018711035.1 Candidatus Scatousia excrementigallinarum | reverse complement strand
AAATTCTAACATTTATTTAAAAATTTTTATCTAACTGTCCCAAAATTCCGAAACTGGTTGTCAAATATTCCGGAACTGGTTGTTCTTTTACAGCTGCCAATAATATATTTTCAATACAGCACCAAATTGGAGCAAATTCGTTTAGAGAGCTTAAACATGTAGGGTTCATTAAAGGTTCTCGCAATTTAAAAAATGGTAAAATTAAACACCCCGAGTTGTAAAGCATAGAAAATTGTTTTGGCATAGCGATGTGATACATTCCTCTTTGGTCTGAATCTGTCATCCCAAATCCGTCCATCATTTTTTCGCATTCATCATAACTTGTCATATCTTCCAAGTTAAGAACGCTTAATCGTTCTTTTTTGTCGTTGACAATCACAAATTCCCATTCTCGAAGATGATTATTGGTTGGTGCTTTTAACCCTGCTGAAAGAATTCTTTTTATAATATCCATAGGGATAGTTTTATCTTTAAAATCACGCACTGTCCTGCGTTTTTCGATTGCTTCATAAAAATCCATTTAATTTACCTGCCGCTTTTTGCCTGTTTATATATGCTTTACTCTTATATCATACTATAAATAAAAGTTACGTTCGCATAAGTTAGCAAAAGGCTTAAATCTGTCTGCATACGCGCCATAATAAAAATAATGAAACTGAATAAGAGGTCAAAAATGGCGGTAGATAAGAATATAATAGAAGATTTGTCTTTTAATAAATATATTAGTATTGATAAAGTTGCAGAATTAAAAGGTTTAAAAAGCAATCGTTCAATAAGAATTGAAATAAATAAACCTGACAGTAAATATATTTCAAGAAAGGTCAAAGTTAAAGGCGGTTTTACTTATGAAATTCTTGTTTCCAGTTTAGAACCTGAAATACAATCACAGCTTATTGATGAAAGTATAAAATCAACTCAACTCGTTCCTTTAAATAACGGAACAGCAACTTTTGCTATGGAAAAACACAAACTCGAAGCTCATGCAAAAGTTGACCTTATCCACGCATTATATGATTTCAGGACAAAGTTTAAAACTAAAAAGCAGGCTGATAAAGAGTTTTTAGAATTGTATAACTCAGGCGAATACTTAAAAAAGATTTTTCAAACTCTGGGGAAAATATCCAAATCCACATTATATAGATATATAAGAAGTTATGAAGAAAACGGAACGGCTGCGGCTCTGATTCCTAAATACAAAAATTCAAGAATTTCAGAGTACAAAACTAATTTAACACCTGAAATGATAAATATATTTTTAAAATTTCTTCTTCATGAAAATAAGTTTAATATTGGAAAAGCAATCAGTCTAACAAGATATATTTTAGAAAAACAGGGTTTTGAAAATACCCCCTGTGAAATGACTTTTAGAAGATATGCTTACAAATACAGAAGGTTAAATTATGACAAATGGGTTTTACATCGTGAAGGCGAAAAAGCATTTAATGATAAAGTTGAACCATATATCGAAAGAGATGCGTCGCTGCTTGAAGCAGGGGATGTTTTAATAGCAGACGGCCACACTCTGAATTTTCAAGTAATAAATCCATTTACAGGCAAACCTCAAAGAGCAACACTTGTCGGATTTCTTGACTGGAAATCAACCGCACTTGTCGGCTATGAAATTATGATGTCAGAAAATACTCAATGTATCGCAAGTGCTTTAAGAAATTCAATAATAAATCTCGGCAGAATTCCTAAAATTGTTTATCAGGATAACGGCAGAGCTTTCAGAGCTAAATATTTTCAATCCTGTAATTTTGATGAAGCAGGCTTTAATGGGGTATATGCAAATCTTGGAATTAAATCAGTTTTTGCAAAAGTCAGAAACGCCAAAGCAAAAGTAATAGAGCGATTTTTCAGAGAATTTCAGGAAGAATTTGAAAAAATGATGATTTCTTATACAGGAACCTCTATTCAGGACAAGCCTGCAAGACTTATGAGAGGTGAGAAATTACACAAAGAATTTCACAAAAGAATGACAAATAACAGAATTCCAACTGTTCAGGAAGTAATAAAGCTTATTGACTGCTGGATTGAGTACCATAATAACAAATCTTGTCCTAATGCAGAAAATATGACAATCAAAGAGTGTTTAAATACTGTTCAAAAACAGGATATAGACAAAAATATTTTAAACGATTTGATGATGAAAACAGAAACAAAATTCATTCACAGAAACGGTATAAGATTTTTAGGCACAAATTATTATAATGAAAGCTTGTTTGGGTTAAGAGAACCTGTATATATACGATACAGCCTTTTTGATTTATCCAAAGTGCATGTTTATTCTTTAAAGGGGGAGTTCTTATGCGTTGCAAGACAGGTTACAAAAACTCACCCTATGGCAAATCATCTCGGTTCTGTAACTGATATGGAAGATTTTAAGCAGAAAATTCAAAAGCAAAAACGGCTGAAAAACAAAGCAGTTAAGGAGTACAAAAAATATTTTCCTGCTGAAAATACAGAAATATTTTATTCTCGAAAATGTTAGGGGCTTACTTAATCATGAAGGCGGAAGGACTTTTGAATATATCATCAATACGCTCAACGACCTTGGGTATAGCGTTCAATGGCAACTGTTTAATTCTAAATTCTTCGGCGTTCCTCAAAACAGGGAAAGAGTGTATATTATCGGATGTCCTGGAAAGGAATGTCCCCCTAAAATATTTCCTATCGGAGGTATCGCGCAAGAAACGGTTAAAAATATAAACACCTACCCGTTTATAAAACGCTGTTCTCAATCAAATGTAGCATACTCACCAGATGGGATTATAGGTTGTTTGACGACAGGCTGCCATGGATTTATCGGCGATATTCCGGCGGATAAAGTTAAAAATCCGAAAGATGTTAAATTTAGAAGACCAACGCCTTTGGAATGTTTCAGAATACAAGGGTTCCCTGATGATATGGTGCAAAAAGCTAAAGAAATCGGGATATCCGACACTCAGCTTTATCACATGGCAGGAAATGCCGTAACCGTAAATTTAATTGAAACTAGAGCATTTGTTTCATTAATAGAAAGATTAAATAATGCAAAATATAATGTTCCTAAAATTGGACTTGTATATGGTGAACCAGGATTGGGCAAAAGCAATACTGTTCTTTGGTGGACTTTAAATCAAAATGCCACACTGGTTACAGCAACAAATGGAATGTCAAGAATCTGGTTTTTAAAAACTCTTGTTAAGGAATTGGGGGAAGAACCAAAGAAAACATCTTTTGAATTATTTGATCAAGCTGTTGCGAAGTTAATAGAAAAACCACGAATGTTAATCGTGGATGAAGTTGATTACTTGGTAGAATCTACAAGAGCTATTGAAACAGTTCGTGACTTGCACGATAAAACAGGAATTCCTGTTTTATTAGTTGGAATGGGTGCTGCTGATAAAAAATTAAAAAGATTTAAGCATTTATATGACAGACTTTTGGGTATTTATAAATTTGTCCCTTTTGATCTTGAAGATATAAAAGAAATTGTTACAAAATTATGCGAAGTTCCGGTTGATGATGAAGTAATTGAAATGATTGCTAAAAATGCCAATCGACTAAGGCAAATTGTAATTTATATTTTAAAGATTGAAGAATTGGCACAAACTAACGGATATAAGAAAATTACAAAGCAAGAACTGGAGTTTTAAGGTGGAAACAAGACATAGGAAAAATTTATTAGAAAAAAATATTGAAATAGCGGTTAAGAAATTAAATATTTTTACAGTAGAAGATTTAGAAATCCTACTTGAAAAATCAAAAATAGAAATTATTCCGATTTTAGAAAAACTAACGTCAAAAAATATTATAAGAGATAATGGGGATTCATATATTTATATTCCTCAAATAAGTAAATCCAAAGAAAAAACAATAGAAAGTGACAGCGACTGCATGCGTCATATGTTGCCATTTCAAGTTAAAAAGCCTAAAGAAGTTTTTCCCAAATATATTAATGAGTTAGATGGCTTTATTGATTATTTCTTTGCTCCTCCTGAAATTAAACAAAATATAAAAGATATGTTCAAGTTATTAAAACAAACTCAAGGAATGAATGAGAGAGAACTTAAAAAGACGTTAAAAACAGCCAATATTACATTAAATAAATATAATAAATTTAAATATGAAATTTCAAGAAATGGCTTGATAAATCTTGTAGGATCAGAAACAAGAGAACCCGGTGAAATATATTATTTTTTTAAAGAATATTATCTTTCGCCAAAACAGTATTCTTTAAGTGAAGCCCGAGAACTTGCAATTCAAAGATTTGAGAGATTGATTAAAATAAAAATTAATCGAGCAAAAGTATCTTCTGCTAAAACATATCTTCGTTGGGTGAAGAAAGAATATTCAGATAATAAAATAGAAAAATTCAGAAACCTAAACTTTTCACGATTTGATACCGAAAAATTTTTTCATGAGTAGTTTATTTGGGCGTTTAACAGCTCCTTTTATTTTGCGTTATTTTGCATGAAAATTTCAAAAAGGTACTTCTGATACCTATTTTGATTTTTAAACACCTTTTGAACGCTGTTGAACACTTTTTGAACAATGTTTTGCTTTTGATTTTTAATTATAAACTGATTTGATTTACCCAAGACAATTTAACATTATAACCAAAACCTTTTAAATCGGTAATAATTTTATCAAGAGCTAACTTGCTTATAAAAGTTAATCTATTTTCAGTATTACCATTTATTATTAGATACCTTATGGTATATTTTTGATGCGAATTTTGTGAATCATCTAATTTATGTTCTTCATTTTTCATTTTTTCATTTACTAATGATACATATTGTTCTTTCATCGATGCGAATGCTCTTGCAGAAACATATCCCTGATTAAAAAGATGGCTAAGTTTCGCAGCATCAGAACTTATTTTTGAATGAATAAATTCTTTTTCTTTTGGATTAAAAATATCACAAACTTCCA
>DVIU01000212.1 GCA_018711035.1 Candidatus Scatousia excrementigallinarum | reverse complement strand
CTAAAACTATTACGCAGCAGCAGCCTCAGATACAATCGGTTCAAAATACATCACCGCAGGCTCTGCAACAGAACTATGTGACTCCTCCTGCAATAAATATTCCTCCTCAAAATCCAAATTATGCAGGAGTAAATATTCAAATATTTAATCCTTCTGTTGCAACACCTGGCGGGCCTTCACCTGTTTATAACGTAAATGCTCCGTCCTATCAGTCAGGACAGGCACCTACGGGGTGTTATCCTTCAAACTATTATACACAGCAGTTTAACAATACAACTCCTCTGGGTGCTGTTGAAAATAAACAGCCTCAAACTGCCGAAACAAAAAAAGACGAAGCGAAAAAGACTGAAAAAAGACAAATTGTTCAATTAACAGATGAATATATTAAAACACTTGAAAACTATTTAAATAATCAGGATAAAGAAGTTCGTATGATGGGCGCAAAAGAGGTTGTAGCAAGATTACAGGAAGATGACTCCCGAAAAGAAGATCCAGCTTTAACAGCTCTTGTAAACAAAATGCTTCAAGATCCTTACCAGCCTGTAAAGATGCTTGCCCTTGGCGTTCTGGATTCAAGACAATGCACCGGTAATGATTATACAGTAGGGGTTCTGCAAAAGATGCAGACAGGTCAAACAAGTTACGGACAGGACGCAAAGACTGCTGCGAATATCCTTTTAAAAATGGCAGGAAAAAATGTAGAAAAAGAATTTGAAGTAAAAGATAAACCTAAAAAGACAGAAGATAAAAAGTAGGTAAAAAATGGGATTCTCGGTAAAGAAAATAACATCAGCAATTAAAAATAATTATGGGAAATACCTTGCAAAAACAGCAGGAGCTGCTGCTGTAGGTATGGTTGCTTATGATGCTCATGTTATTGGAAAACTAAGAGCTGATACCTATTCACAAACGAGTGAAGCTAACCGCACAGCCTCCTTTGCAACAAATACGCTTTATCTTTCCGAACCTAGTACAATTCAATCGAAATTAAAAAAGAAGTTATTTAATCTTGAGCTTGAAAACAATTTCTTAAACTTCTTTAACTCGGCAGCGGGCTATTTTAGCGGACTAGGAGAAATGCTTGTGTCAGGAGTTGTTCCTCTGGGCTTAGGGTTAACAGCACTTCTTGCCGGAGTTAAAAAGCACGGAAAAATTTGTAAGGGAGCCGGGCTCGGACTTTTAGTATACGGTAGCATTAAACTTGTACGCGATATTTTTGGAGCAGGCAGTCCGAATTTGCTAAATTCAAGATTTAAATAAAAAATCAATCCGCCTCTTTTAAATAATGTTCATATAAATCCGGACGTTTTTGTTTTGTGCGTTCCAGAGATTTTTGCAGACGAAACTCTGCAATATCCTTATGATTTCCATTTAAAAGAACATCAGGGACTTTTAAACCTCTGTATTCTCGCGGTTTAGTGTAATGCGGATATTCAAGAAGGCCGTTTGAAAAACTGTCTTCATCCGCGGACGCAATCTTACCAAGAGTTCCTTCAATTTTTCTGCTTACTGCATCTATCAGGCAAAGTGCAGGAAGTTCTCCGCCAGTAAGGACAAAATCACCTATAGATATTTCTTTGGGCTTAATTATATCCCGTATCCTTTCATCAAAACCTTCATAATGACCGCACATCATAATAATTTGTTCATACTGTGCAAGTTCGTTTACAAGTTTGTCATTTAATGGTTCACCCTGCGGAGAGAGCATTAGCGTAATCGAATTATCAGCACGCACAATACTTTCGTAAGCATCTATATAAGGTTGAGCCATTAAAACCATTCCAGCCCCGCCGCCGTATGGAGTATCATCAACTTTTTTATGCCTATCCAGAGTAAAATCACGGGGATTTATTGTATTAACAAGGATTATACCTGTTTCGCAGGCACGTTTCATAATACTGAAACTGCAATAACTCTCAATCATTTCAGGAAAAAGCGTCATTACATCAAACTTCATTCCAAAAGCCCTTCCAGATTATTAATTACAATCTTTTTGTCTTTTATGCTTACGCTAATAACAATTGCTTTGACAAACGGAACAAGACATATTTTTTTAGAATTTGTTTTAACAGAAAGCAAATCATTTGCACCGTTATTAGAAACCCCTACAACAAACCCGAGTTTATTATCTTCAGTATCAAAAACAGATAAACCGACAAGTTCATCAATAAGAAACTCATCTTCTTTCAGTTTTTCTCTGATAGTATCTTCTTCGACAAAAAGTACCTCGCCTTTATATTCCAAAATATCGTTCACAGAATCAATCCCGGCAAACTTTATGAGAGCAAAAGTCTTATTTAGCCTTGAACGGACAATTTGTAACGGCAAATATCCATGGCCCTTTCGCACAAAAACTTTGTCAAGAGACATAATAAAATCTTGCTGCCCCTTTGAGAAGCCAACTTTTGCTTCTCCTTGGATACCATGGAAATTAAGAATTTTTCCAACTGAAATGAATTTACTCATTATTCCGCAGGTTCTTCAACTTTCTTTGGTTTTCTACCGCGTTTCGGTTTTTCTTCTGCCACAGGAGCAGTATCTTCAGCCGGAATTTCTACGGAAACCTCAGCAGGAGCTTCTGCTGTTTTATTCTGATTTTTAAATTCTTCTGGACAGTCTTCTCTTTCCTGATTCCAGCGCTGCAATCCCATTTGAGAACGTATAAGCCCTATACCTACGTGAACACGCCATTCATCCATTTTCAATTGAGCTGCAATAATTTTGTGACATCCGATTGGAGGCAATGGAAGCAAAGGTTCATACAGATTTTTAATAGCAAACAACTGATCCGGAGAAATTGCCAATTTACGTTTAGGGAACGGCAATTTCGGAAGCATCATTTTTTGTCTTACAAGGTTAATACCAAAGAAAACTTTTCTAGGTTCCAGACCGATTTTTTCACCGATAACTTCATGTGCATCCGGATTTGGTAACGGAAGCATTTGTTTATAGAGCAATTCGATTTGTTCCAGTTGTTCTTTACTTATCAGAAGCTGCTTAGGAGCTTTATTTCTGTTCATAGGGCGTTTATTTTTAAATCCGCCTTTATTAAATCCGCCCTGTTGTGGACGTCTGCTACCAAAATTGGAACGATTGTAACCGCCCTGTTGAGGTCTGTTCTGGTTATAACCGCCGGCTCTGCTGTATCCGCTCTGATTATCACGTCTATATCCGCCTTGTTGAGGACGATTCTGACTATAATTATTGTTTCTGTTATATCCTTGATTATCTCTGCGATAGTTATTCTGCTGGGGACGATTCTGACTGTAGCCGCTGTTTCTATTATACCCCTGATTATCTCTACGGTAATTATTTTGCTGAGGGCGGCCTTCACCGGCACTATAGCTGCTGTAGAATTTAGGCTGTTCTGAATCCGTACTATAAGACGAAGTTTGATTATCAGCAGAGTAAGACTGCTGGACAGAGTTTTCCGACTCTGAATCAGGCGACGGATTAATCATCATTTTCTTATCAGGATATAAACAATCAGGACAAATCACTCTTTTGGGGTTCTTTGTTTCGAATTCACGACCGCATTTGACGCACTTGTTAACATACATAATTTGAAAGCCTCTTAATTAAAAATCATAAACATAAAATATCAACTAGTTATAAAGTAATTACTCCTCGGTAATCCAAAATTCAATACAATATACTTAATGATAACATTATAACATGAAAACTAAATATTGGCAAGTGGTTAAGAAAAATTATTATTTTTCTACCATAAAAGTAACCGGGCCGTCATTTATAAGTTCAACGTCCATCATTGCGCGGAATTTACCTGTTTTAACCCGAAAACCGCCGGCTTTTAAAACACTTACAAAATCTTCATACAACTCATTTGCTTTTTCAGGCGGAGCAGCTTTATCAAAACTCGGACGCGTCCCTTTTTTACAATCGCCGCAAAGTGTAAACTGTGATACTACAAGGATTTCACCATTTACATCTTTTACGGAAAGATTCATTTTATCGTTTTCGTCTTCAAAAATTCTCAATGTAGAGATTTTTTGTGCAAGCTTATCACCGTTTTCTTTTTCATCATCTTTTTCTACACCGAGAAGTACCAGTAATCCCTTACCTATTTCCGAATAGAGTTTGTTATCAATTGTAACCGATGCCTTTTTAACTCTTTGAATTAATGCTTTCATTATTTTGCCTTTCCGCTAAGCTGACCGCAAGCTGCATCTATATCAGCACCCCGCTCCAGTCTTACAGTAACTTTTTTACCTGAATGTTCCAGTAAGTATTTAAACTTCATTATAGAATTATTTGACGGTCGCCGGTAATCATTTTCCGCCGTAGGGTTGTACGGAATAAGGTTCACGTTGCACTTAATATCATGTAAATAATTAGCAAGTTCTTTGGCACTTTCAGTTGTGTCGTTGAGGTCTTTAATCAAGAGGTATTCAATGGTAATTCTTCTTCCGGTTTTATCAACATAATTTTTAAGAGCGGCATGCAAACTTTTCATATCATATTTGTCTTCAATTTTCATTAATTTAGACCGTATTGCATGATTCGGTGCATGTAAAGAGATTGCAAGCGTTGATTGCATATCAAGTTCTGCAAGCTTATTAATCTGCGGAATAATACCGCTTGTAGAAACAGTAAGGCGGCGTGCACCTATTTGGAAATTATCATTAAAAATTTCCATAGCCTTTAAGACATTATCTAGATTTAAAAGCGGCTCGCCCTGCCCCATAAACACGACATTCGTAACCTTTAATCCCGTATCACGCTGAATTGTTAAAACCTGCTCAATAATTTCTTTATAAGAAAGATTCCGTATAAATCCGCGTTTCCCGGTTGCACAGAAAGAACAGTTTACAGCACACCCGACCTGAGAACTTACACAGGCCGTCAAGTTAGCACGGTTATCGAATCGCATAAGAACAGTCTCAACACATTCACCGTCAGGAAATTCAAGAAGATATTTTATGGTTCCGTCAGCACTTACCTGCTTTACCTTGATTTTTATATCGCTTACTTTTGCAGTTTTTTTTAATTCCTCTCTGAATTTTACTGACAAATCAGTCATCTCATCAATTTCTTTTACTGATTTTAAGTAAATCCAGTTATGGATTTGCCGCGCCCTGAATTTTGAAGCGTGCAATTCATCTGTTATCTTTTCTATTTCCGCTAATGTTAATCCTGAGAGTATCTGCATATATTTTCCTTATAATAGCTGATTATTTCAATCATAGAGTGCAACATCAAGGTAACAGGTTCGATTTCTTCTTTCCATTTTTTATATCCGCAAGCTTTCGGGAGTATACTCAAAGGATTATCCGGAAAATCCCTGCAAATCTGCGGACGGTTTTCATAGTCTGAACACCTGTTATCTTTTGTGAGTTTAGGACAATGGTAAAAATAAACCTCATCCTCTTTATTATCTTCGAGCATTTGAATATATTCCGGATAGACTTTACGAGCCTCCTCTTTTGACTCGTAAGGAATAAAAATACTTGTGAACTGTTTTGCAAAATTATCACCATTTTCGGCTCTACGCTTCAATTCCTCTGGCGAAAATTCACTGCATGCAAGGTTACAACAGGTTGCACAGCCTACACAGTGAAACTCTTTTCGGTATGCCAGAACTTCCTGAAACTTTCTGTAAATTTCTTTTGATATCTCATTTTCCAGCATATCAAGCACTGCGGACTGCCATTTATGTCCGTCAGAGCCGGAAGGGAATTTGTCAAAAATATCGCCTTTAAGATTATGAGGTTTAAGTTCATCGACTTTCCTCTGAATCTCCATAGCTGATTTTGTAAAAATTTCGCGGTATTCTGTTCTCAATTTTTCCACTGTTGAATATAGATTGCTCATATTTTTATAATATCACGGATATTAAGAACTGTAAAAATTTTTATCAAATATCAAAAAAAACTTTTTTTATACTTTACAATATACTCGAAGATGAAAGGATTTACATAATGAAAATTTCTGCAATTTCTAATGTCAATTTTAAGCAAACACAAGCTGTTGATAACAAAGTTGAAAACAAAAAACCTGAGGATACAAAAAAACAAGGACTTTCCACAACTGCAAAAACACTTATCGGAGCAGGCGTAGTTGCAGCCGGAACTCTGGCTGTATATTTCATAACACGAAACTCCAAAGCAGCAAAAAATGCTTCGGAAGCTGCTTCGGAAGCAGCTTCAGGCGCAACCACAGGAGCTGCAAAAAATGAAACGGTAAAAAATCCGCTTGATGAAGTCGATGAAAAAATTAAAACAGCACTTAAAGATTTCAAATCTGAAATAAAAGAACTGTCTGAGCCTCTTGTGGAAAAATTGAAAACAGGATTTACCAGAATAACATACTCAGGTAAAAATGCAGAAGGCCATGACATAAAGGATATGGTTTTCTTTAATAAAAATAACGATGTTGTTCAACGTATGATTGAACAGGTTACACCGAAAGAAAATATTAAAATAAGTTATAAAGGTGACAAAACTATTCTCGCAAAACCTGACGATATTCCAGAAGGACGTTATAACCCTAAATATTTCCAAAGACAAATAGCTGTATCTAATATGGAAAAAATGGGAAATGATAATGTTCCGGACAGCGCATTCTATAATCAAACAGCCTCAATGTTTGATAATCAGGGCAGATTTAAGGACATAACAAGACGATTCAAAACCGATGAGAGAAAAACCAAAATCTCAACGCAAATTTCTGACGGAGCAGTGGAATTAAAACAAAACCCTGAATCAAAAATTTACGAATTTAAGTGGGATACAAAAAAAGAACTTAATAATAAAAGCATAGGTTTCGCATACACAGATGATAATAAACTTAATGCATACTTTACACGCCAATCAAAAATAAACGGCGAAAATAACCCTGATGATAAAGTATTCCTTAAATACAGAGATAAAAAGTATAATATAGTTTATGATACTCATAATGAAATGTACGGCCACGAACCGAATTTGTATAAAAAAACCGCCGAAGCTCCGCAGCCTCAAAAGCAGGATTTGTCTGGAGAATCAGTATCCGCTTCAAAATCTGCTAAACCTAAAGAATTTCTTCAAGGTTTTGACATGAATTCGGATGAAGCAAAAGAAGCGTTTAATAAACTTGACCCTAAAATAAAAGATTATTTGCAAAAGAATGTATTATCGGAATTCGACGACTTAACCCACCGAAATATCGTCGTACTTCCAAACGGAAACACCAAAGTAGAATATACCGGAATATCTGAATTTGGCGACAAATATAAAGAAGTTATTATCTTTGATAAAAATAATGAATTTCAAAGAAAACGCAGCTATAGCTACGAAATGTTTAAGGATGAAAATGAATATACCAAAAAAGTTTCATTACAACTTCCGAATGAAAAACCGAAAACAGTAACAGTAAATTATGATGCAGCAACCCAAAAGAAGAAAAACATGGTTGGGGTACAAGACGGCAAGGAGTATGGTAAAGCTGTTTTTGTATATGATAAAGATGGTAAATATGCAGGTGTTGCGGGAATGTTCCCTGATGACAATAAGTTCATATTGCGACTCCTAGATAAAAAGTCTGTACAGGAATTTAAAGACTTTAAGGAGTTAGAAGATACTATAACAAAAGAAGGATACAACACTTTAGCAACTTTAGCATAATAAAAAAACTCCGTTTATAACGGAGTTTTTTTTATTGTTAAGAAATATCCCAGCGTCCGCAGGTTCCGCCCCAGCGGGCAATAATGTTGCCTTTTATATCTTTAATATTGTCATAGTGCGGAACATCAGTTTCGCCTTCAAGAATTGTAATTACTTCACAATTATTTGAGCAGCCGTTGCATTCACAGGTTACGGAATGGAAATGCATATCTCCTACCTGCCAGCCTTTGAATTTCGTTTCAGCTTCTGTGTACTGGTGGTTTTCCATAGCAAGAAGCGCCGCTCCTATTGCACCCATTGTCTGGTGATTTTCCGGAACTACAATTTTCTGGCCGAGAGCTTCTTCAAAAGCTTTAACCATTCCGGAATTTGTAGCTACGCCGCCCTGAAAAGTTATAATAGGCAAAAGCTCCTTTCCTAACGCAAGATTAGAAAGATAGTTTCTGACCAGAGCCTGACAGAGTCCGTATAATAAATCTTCAACAGGATAACCGAGCTGTTGTTTGTGGATTAAATCGCTTTCTGCAAATACTCCGCAGCGGCCTGCAATACGGGCAGGGTTAGTCGATTTTAGAGCGGTTTCACCGAATATTTCAATCGGGACATTGAGCCTGTTAGCCTGCTGGTCAAGGAAACTTCCCGTGCCAGCCGCGCAAACTGTATTCATAGCAAAGTCAGTAACAATACCATCTCTAAGAATAATAATTTTACTGTCCTGTCCTCCTATTTCAAGAATAGTCTGGACTCCCGGAACATTTATACTTGCAGCAACAGCATGAGCCGTGATTTCATTTTTAATTATATCTGCACCGACAAGAGCTCCTGCGAGATTTCGTCCTGAGCCTGTAGTTCCGACACCCATAACATTATAGTCTGTTAATTTCTTTTTATATAATTCTTTTAACCCGTTTTGTACGGCAAGAACCGGTTTGCCGGAAGTTCTAAGCATGTAACTGTCTACATACTTCCCTTTTTCATCTACCAGAGCCAGCTTCGTTGTAACCGAACCTACGTCTATCCCTAAATATACTGTCAAACTCATGCTATTTATTCCTTATTAATTTATCTGTAGCTTAAGTATAGCACAAACATTATATCATTGTTTTTCTCTCACAAAAAACTCAAGAATAGAGAGAATATAATTTTTTACCCAACTGTTAAACGGCGGCGAGATACGCTTCTGCAAAATATTCACGATACCAATTAAAAAACTATGCATATAGTTAAATTCATCATCTGTTACACTTTCGTTTTTTATAAATTTTACGAGTAACGAATATGTAAACTCTCTATCATTTGCAAAATCATTAATTATATTATCAAGCACAATTGTCATAACCATCTTAAGCTGATATTGTCTGTTATTTTCAGTAATACCATCAGGAGAAATTCTATAGTAGGAAAGGACTTCAGGATAATTAGCAAATTTACAATGAAGACTCATATCCGACCAAAATTTGTAATCTTCAGCATGAAGTGCACCGTTATTATAACGAACTTTATATTTTTCAATTATAGATTTTCTCATCATAACTGCAGAATTACTTATACAATTGCCACAATATCTGACCCAAAGAGTTGTATCGTCAGGCTTATATGGAACAGGATAAAACTGATCTCCCGGCATAATTTTATAGAAAGTACCGAGAACACCAACATCCGGATTTTCATCTAGATATTTTACCTGCTTTTCAAGCCTTGTAAGTTCGCACCAGTCATCACTATCAAGCCGCGCAATATATTCGTAACATGCTTTTTCTATAAGAATGTTTGAACATTTTATTAACTTAAGGTTCTCTATGTTTTTCAAATATCTTATACGAGGGTCACGATAAGAAATAATTACATCTTCTGCATTGTTAGTAGATCCATCATTAAGAATTATAAACTCAAAATCTTTATAAGTCTGATTGAGGATAGATTCAATAGCCATCCTCAAATCAGACTCTTTAGTATTATATACAGGCATTATTACAGATATTGGCATATATAACCACCCTTGAGATTAACGGCAATACCAAGGGCCACGAGATCCACCTGTTTCGGAACACTTACCATTAAACCAATATATCTCAGGACAATCATCCGTACCAGACACAGGAACTCCATCTAATGCCCAACAAGCTTCCTCCGTCTTACATTCATCCAGACTATCAATAGAGCATTTGTTTACCTGCTCAAGCTCACTTGAAACATCTGCAAGGAGTCCATTTCCTGAATATCTGAATTTGTACAAATCTTTTCGTACGGTATTTGGATTCTTAGACCCATTTACGTCAGCAACAACGCTAAAAGTTTTTACATCCTCATCCTGCAGAACTCCATAAATCATCCCATCTGCAGTTGCAAATAAATAAGGCACATCATCCCATTTAAATGGAGATTTTTCACTCTCCCCTTGTATATTATATGATTCAGGCAAGATATCTGATGAAAGACCTCCATTAGAATCAGAGGCTATATTGAAAGCTTTTTTGTGCTCTTTTGACATACAAGCCTTTTCGTTCATTGCACTACAATCGTTTAAGATAGGTAAATTCTCTACCTTAAATATCTCATATTTTGCCATCATAAGTTTATAGCCATTAGCTAATATGTTTTTAGCTTTTGCATACTGATTTTCTAAGACTTTGTCCTGATTTTTGCTAATCAATGCGGGTAAAGTAATCGCGGCAACGATACCTATAATCCCAAGAGTGATTAATACTTCTGCTAATGTAAATGCATACTGCCCATAAAAAACTCTCGTAAACCCTTGAGCTAAAATGGATTTAGTTGCCCCCCCCCCTAAACACTTGCGGTACTTGGCTTTTCATATATTTCCCCCTTTCTTTTTCTCCACTGCTCAATATTATCACAATTTAAGGAGTTTGGCAACAAGCTTAACCTGAGCACAAACAAATTACCACGGATAATCATCTTTTATCTGCCAGCCGTCAGTATATATCAAAGCAGAACACCAGATTCCTTTATTATTTTTGTTGCAGGAATAGTCACCTCCTGTTTTAATTTTATTACGGTCAAAATCTTTAAAAACTCCGCCAACGATTCCTGCATCTTGCAAGCCGTATGGTACTAAACCTTTTAGAGTTTTTGAAACTGCAAAAATAAAAACATCTCTACCAAGCTGGTTAGGTTTTTTATCACCGTTTATGTCAATTGATACGGCTTTATACTTATCTTGTCCCGGATGAGTCATTATTCCTATTACAGAGCCGCTTGCAAGATAAGAATAAAAAGAGTCACCCTGTGTACACCAAACTTCTCCCGTACATTTCTGCCCGTTTAAGTTAGTATATACCATATATTTTTTAAAATCCTTGTTCGGTATTTCTCGAACTTTTTTTAAATATTGTTTCAGGTATTTGGAATAAAAATTATCTCCAGACAAGGTAAAATCCCAATATTCCACCGACCCGTTATCAACTTCAGAAAGTTTTAATAATTGAGAAAGCTCGGTAAATGATTTTTGAAGCTGAACTTCTGTTTGTTTTTTCTGATACTTTCCAATAAGTACAGGCAGCGTCATAGCGGCAACGATACCTATAATACCCAGTGTGATTAATACTTCTGCTAATGTAAAACCTATTTTTTTATTCGGCTTAATGTCCTGCCAAGAGCTTAAACTACGCTGCCCCCCCCCCGAAATCCTTGCTATGATTGATTTTTGCATATATAAGTCCTCCTTCTTCTGTATACATTTTAATTTTAACATATTATATTGAAAAATACAAGAAAACGCCGCCCATAATACTTATGGGCGGCGTTCGTTTATGAGATAATACTCATTTCCCTACTTATTAGACGGAATCCTCATTCCGTAGAATGAACGGATTACGAAAATCAACGCAATCACAAGGAATACCCATCCTGCAACAGGAGCGATATCGCGGAAAGCTTCGCTGATTGCAATTTCCATTGCAAGAAGACCGAATAACGTTGTGAATTTAATAATCGGATTCATTGCAACAGAAGATGTATCTTTGAAAGGATCACCCACAGTGTCGCCGACAACTGTTGCTTCGTGAAGCGGTGTGCCTTTTTCTTTCATATCAACTTCAACGATTTTTTTAGCATTATCCCAGCATCCGCCTGCGTTTGCCATAAATACAGCCTGGAAAAGGCCAAATACTGCAATTGCAATCAGATAGCTTACAAAAAATGCTACAGGTGCTGATGTTGAAGATGTAGGAGCTGATAAACAAGCAAGTGACAATGCAAATGTAAATAATGCGATAAAGATATTAATCATACCTTTCTGTGCATATTGTGTACAAATTTTTACAACTTCTTTTGAATTTGAAACATTTGCACTCTTAGAATCTGCATCGTCAAGTTTAATATTTTCTTTAATGTATTCAACAGCTCTGTATGCACCTGTTGTAACAGCCTGCATAGAAGCACCGCTGAACCAGTAAATTACCGCACCACCGGTCAATAAACCGAGTAATGTATATGGATTTAACATATTAAGAATTTCTTCCGGTCTGATACCCAGAGTATTTTGGATTACGAGAATCAGCGAGAAAATCATTGTTGTAGCACCAACAACCGCTGTACCGATTAATACAGGTTTTGAAGTTGCTTTAAATGTATTGCCCGCACCATCGTTTTCTTCAAGGAATTGTTTTGCGTTTTCAAAATCAGGTTTGAAACCGTAATCATTTTCAATTTCTTCAGCAACGTTCGGAATTTCTTCAATAAGAGATAATTCGTAAACGGATTGCGCGTTATCAGTTACAGGCCCATAGCTGTCAACAGCAATCGTAACAGGCCCCATACCAAGGAAACCGAAAGCAACAAGCCCGAATGCAAATACAGACGGATAAATCATTGTACTTGCAGGAATATGTAAACTTGCAACATAAGCAAGCGCCATTAATAAAACGATTACCATACCAATCCAGAATGCGCTGAAGTTACCTGCAACAATACCGGAAAGAATTGTAAGAGATGCACCGCCTTCTTTAGAAGCAGTAACAACTTCTGCTGTATGTTTAGCTTTAGGCGACGTAAAGATTTTTGTAAATTCCGGAATTAATGCTGCACCGAGAGTACCGCAGGAAATAATTACAGAAAGTACTAACCATAATTTTCCGCCTAAAGGTGACAATAACCAGTGGCTTACTCCGAAAGTCATCGCAATAGATAATATAGAAGTCAACCATACAAGGTTAGTTAAAGGTTGTTCAAAATCAAATTTTTCAGCTTTTTTAGCATAAATTCTGTCAACTATACCGTTAATCCAGTATGCAACTACAGAAGTTACAATCATAAGGAATCTCATTACGAAAATCCAGGTTAATAACTGAACTTGATTTTCCTGTCCGATAACAGCAAGAAGAATAAATGAAACAAGTGCTACACCTGTTACACCGTAAGTTTCGAAACCGTCCGCAGTTGGGCCGACAGAGTCCCCGGCATTGTCACCGGTACAATCTGCAATTACACCAGGGTTTCTCGGGTCATCTTCTTTGATACCGAATTGGATTTTCATCAAATCAGAACCGATATCGGCGATTTTTGTAAAGATACCGCCTGCAACACGAAGTGCAGAAGCACCCAGGGATTCACCGATTGCAAAACCAATAAAGCAAGCACCGGCAAGATGTCCCGGCACAAATAAAAGAATTGTTAACATCAAAATCAACTCAACAGATACTAACAATACACCGATTGACATACCTGCTTTAAGCGGAATATTCAAGATATCCAGAGGGCGGCCTTTTAATGAAACAAATGCCGTTCTTGCGTTTGCCAGAGTGTTCATTCTGATACCAAACCAGGCTACGGCATAAGAACCAAGAATACCGATTACAGACCATGCAAGAATTGTTAACACTCCGGAAATACCCATTTTTTGAAGATATCCGAAGTAGAATGCAATACATAAGCCGATTAATACTTCTAATACAAGTAAAAATTTACCCTGTTGAATTAAGTAAGTTTTACAAGTTTCAAAAATAGTGTTTCCAACCTCAGCCATAGCGTGGTGAACATCTAATTTTTTAATTCTTAAAAATTCGATAAACCCGAATATAAGACCGATAACAGAGATAACCATACCTATAATTAGCAGGTTGTAACTGTCTAAACTGATGTCTTTAATACTAGGGACTACCAAATCAGCCTCTCCCGCAAAAGCAGGAGAAATACCCAAAAGCAAAGTTGCAAGAATTGCAAGCAATGATTTTGGAGCAGTCAACTTTTTAATCATAATCTCTCCCTTCTAAAATGTAAAATTAACGGGAATATTATAATCTAAACTAACATTTTTAACAATATTGTAACAATAAATCATACACCAGTATGAGCAGCTACCACGGGTAATCCTCAGGCATATTCCACCCGTTGCACATAATATATGCAAGGCAAGCAGCACGTCCGTGTTCTTTTGTACATGTCAAGTCAGCCTGAAATCCGTTTTTATAATACGAGCAATCCTTATCTTTACGATACCCATAAGGTAAAAACCTGTTTTTATCACCGCCTCCCTGCCTGCCGCCTAATTCAACTATAAAAACATCTTTGCCCATGAAATTCGGGCCCTTGATACCATTTACATCATATACGATCCTAACCCGCTCTGTATTACCATTAATATTTCCGGCCTGTATGCTTACAATAGCAGAATTACTAAGAACCAGTGTTGTACCATAGTTGTTCTGAGGCTTAAAGGATGTAAAATCTGCCCCTTTATAATCATAACTTCCTACTGAATGACTACAAGCCTGAGTATTAGTACTTTTTTTACAATATTCAATAACTTTCAAATTAGGTATAAGATATTTTTCAGCAAAAAACATACTTCTTTCTAAATTGCTGCCGCTTTCAAGAAACTCCCAGTTCTCAATCTCCGTTCCATAACTTACCTTTGCCCTCTCCAGTGCATTATTTAAAGTGTTATATACAACTTTTGCCTGTGTCAGAAACTCTTTTTTCTGTTGTTTTTGTATCAAAGCAGGCAATGTCATTGAGGCAACGACACCAATAATCCCAAGCGTAATAAGAACTTCAGCCAGAGTGAATGCTTTATTATTCATATTTCCTCCAATTTAAAACTGATAAATTCAATTTAAAATAGAATTATTCTTTTGTCAATAGGTTTATTTCCACTTTAAGATATATTAATCTTTAACTATGAATATAAAAAAAGGATTCGGTAAAAAAATAAAAGAGTTAAGATTACGGCTGGAGCTAACACAGGAACAGTTTGCCGAGAAAATCGGAATTTCAGCCAAAAGTCTCAGCCAGATTGAATTAGGCAAAAACTTTGTCTCAGCAGAAGTATTAGAATCAATATGCAGTCAGATGAATATTAATCCGAAATCCTTATTTGATTTCGATTATATTGAAACAAGCAGAAAAAACTTACTGGAGGATATTATCCAAAGAGTTTCAAACGATACGTCGATTTTGAAAACCATTCATAAAATAGTTGTCGCTCTTGACGAATAAAAACATATTTTCGTTTAAAGATTGCACTTAATAATAAAATAGTTTATAATTATACTAAAGGAGATTGTTATGGCTTTCAAAATAGTATTTCTTGTAATATTAATCTTTTCATATTCCTGGTGTTATAACAACCTGAGCATTGAAGATTTTACTAAAGAAAACATAACAGAACAAATAAAGAAAGAAAAGACAATTAACACTGTACAAAAAACACGTCAGAAACGTAATCAGGAAGTACAGCGTATTATGGACAATATTTAATACATATATAAATCATCAAGTAACTTTATTTCGAACAGTGAACCGGCAGGAAGAGATACATGTCCGCCTTTATAATATATGGAAAACAGCGGTGAACCTACAAGGTTTACTGCATAGACAACGACTCCGGTTATTGTAGGAATGGGTGACAGAATAACACCAACCGGATTATCGGCAAGTTTTTTGGATGTTCTTCTGGTCTTTTTATAAAAATTTTCACCTTTATCTATTTGTTTTGCCACTCCTTGCCAGTACTGTCTTTTTCCTTTTATATTATTTAAGAAAATCTTTTTGCCTCCGGCTTTTGTAATTTTAGCATTCATAGCATAAGAGGCTCCGTTATAAAGCATTTTATTTGCCTTTATAACAATTAATCCTCCGTTACCAGTTGCCTGAGGTTGATGAGATTCTACAACAACACCCTTAAACACAGTTCCGGCAGGAATAGTAACATATCGTTTTGTAACAGGCTCAAGTGATACAAAGGATAATCCCGCACCCGCTCTTGAATAATCCGAAACATTTGTTTGTGATTTTACAAGAAATTTTGTACCTTTTTTAATTTTTATAGCCGCGAAATCGTCTTTTGAAGAAGTTTTAGGTAACTCTTTTTTTACTCTGCCCGTAGATTTGGCAAAATCTGTGGAAGGAACAGTTTTAGGAGGCGTGTTTGTAGTTGTTGTTACAGGTTTTGACGGAGCAGAAGGTGTAGAAACGGAAGATTTCGGCGCACTGTTTTTAATTTCCGGAACAGGAGGCAATGCGTCAATTTCAAGCTGAGACGGATTATAATTTTTTCTTATCTCCTCATCAACAGACATATCCAATTCTAAAGAATATGCCGGCATTGCATAAATCATAAATGCGAATGCCGAACATATACATTTTTTTAATAAACCCATTATACACCTATTTTAATAAGTCATTAATAGCCTTTGCAGCTTTTTTACCTGCACCCATAGCATTAATAGCGTTTGATTCTCCAACAGGTGCAACATCGCCCCCGGCGTATACAGTCGGAATATTAGTACAGCGGGTTTCGCCGTCAACAGTAATATATCCGCGTTTATCTGTAATAATTTCCAACCCTTCAGCCTCGGCAGAACGCTGGATAATAGGATTAGGGCCTGTACCTAAGGCTACAATTACTGTATCAAGTTCCATTCTTTCGATTTTGCCGGTAGAAACAGGTTTACGCCTTCCGCTTTCATCAGGTTCACCCAGCTCCATAACTTCAAGGTCAACGGCTTTAACATAACCGTCTTCCCCGATAATCTCTTTTGGTGCGTATAAAAACTTGAAGACAACTCCTTCTTCTTTAGCGTGGCGAATTTCTTCCAAACGGGCAGGAAGTTCTTTTTCTGTACGTCTGTAGATAATATATACTTCTTCAAAGCCAACACGAACAGCAGTTCTGGCAGCGTCCATTGCAACATTACCGCCTCCGAATATTGCGGCTTTTTTACCTACTTTTAAAGGTGTCGGGCTGTCAGGCTGACCTGCATGCATTAAGTTTACACGTGTTAAAAATTCGTTTGCAGAGAAAACACCGTTAAGGTTCTCTCCCGGAACGTGAAGCATTTTCGGAAGTCCTGCGCCGGAACAAATGAATATAGCGTCGAAACCGTCTTCTTTTAGTTGTTTTAAAGTAATTGATTTACCAACAATTACGTTAGTGTGGAACTTAACGCCCATTTGTTTGAGGTTTGTAATTTCTCTATCAAGAACAGTTCTCGGAAGTCTAAATGGAGGAATACCGTATCTTAAAACCCCGCCGAGTTTATGAAGTGCTTCGAATACAACAACTTCGTGTCCTTCTTTTCTTAAATCGGCGGCAGCAGTAATACCTGCACATCCGGAACCGACAACTGCAACTTTTTTACCTGACGGTTTAATTTCCGGCATATCAGCTTTTGTATTATCGCCAACGTATCTTTCGAGTGCACCTATTGCAACTGGAGACCCTTTAATACCAAGAATACAATTTCCTTCGCACTGTCTTTCCTGCGGGCATACACGTCCGCAAACAGACGGAAGCATGCTTGTTTCTCTGATAATTTCGCCTGCTTTTTCCAGATTTCCTTCTTTTATTGCCTGAATAAACTGCGGGATTTGAATATTTACCGGGCAGCCTTGAACGCAGCGCGGATTTTTACAATTCAAACATCTTGAAGCTTCCAATTTAACCTGTTCTTCTGTCAAATTGCTTTCAACAGGGTCAAAATTTTGTCTTCTTTGCATTTTATCCTGTTCTATAACTCTTTGTCTTTCAATAGCCATCTTATATCCCCTTCTTATTATTTATAATTAGATTGTACTTTGAAAAAATTAAATGTGCAACTTATTTTTATAGTAAAATCTAATTATGGATATTGTGTCGAACAGTTTAAAATCATTAGAATTTGATAAAGTGCTGGAAAAACTTGCGGTTTATGCTAAAACAAAACAAAGCCGTGAATTGTGTTTCAGCCTTATTCCGTTTGACAACATTGAACGGATTGAATCAGAAATTCTGTTTACGCGCGAAGCAAAGAAAATTCTTGATATGCCGTCAGATATTCCGATTGGCTTCGTGGCAGATATTTCGGAAATCCAAAAGAATGCTCTTGTGAGTTATCTCTCTGAAGGCGAACTTGTAGATATTGCAAAAACAATGCGTTCTGCAAGATTAGTAAAAAACTTTTTGAACGAAAACTGCGGAACAAATTCAAAACTCGGCGGGCTTGCTATGAATTTGATTTCATTCAAAGAACTTGAAGACAGGATTTTCGATACCTTTGATGATGATTTACAGATTAAAAAAGATGCAACGCCGGAATTGAAAGGGCTATTTGCCTCACTGAGAGACACCGAAAAGAATTTAAAATCCAAAGTAGCCGATCTTCTTGGCTCTGCGGATTTCACGAAACATTTGCAGGAAACAATTTATACAACCCGCGACGACAGGATTGTTTTTCAGGTAAAAGCACCGAGCAAGAATAAAGTAAAAGGGATTGTACATGATGTTTCGGCAACAAATAAAACATTCTATATTGAACCGGAATGCATTGTGCCGCTGAATAACAAAATCCGCGAAATTCAATCGCAAATTCATGCCGAGTTTGTGAGGATTCTTGCAGAACTTACACAGGCAGTAAAACAAGAATTACGTACAATTAAACATAGCGAAGAAATTCTTGCGAAAATAGATTTTCATTTTGCAAAAGCCCGTTATGCAGTAAAAATTCATGCCTCAGAACCTGAAATTCTCAAAGAACGTATCATTGAATTTGAAAATATGAAGCATCCTCTTTTAATCGGAACTGTCGAAAATATAGTAACAAATAATTTTGAAACAGGAAAAGATTACAAATCAATAATTATTACCGGTTCTAATACCGGCGGGAAAACAGTTACAATAAAAACAATAGGGCTATTTATCCTTATGGCAAAAGCCGGAATGTTTCTACCTTGTACCATGGCAAAAATTTACCCTTTTAAACAGGTTTTTGCAGATATCGGAGATGCGCAAAGCATTCAACAAAGCTTATCCACGTTTTCATCCCACATGACAAACATTATTGAAATAATAAACAAAAGCGACAGTGATACTTTTGTACTTCTCGATGAAATTTGTGCAGGCACCGACCCGCAGGAAGGGGCAGTTCTGGCAAGAGTAATTCTGGAAAACCTTGCAGCAAAAGGAGTATATTCAACCATTACTACTCACTACGGCGAATTAAAGGCACTTGAATATTCTAATCCTTATTTTAAAAACGCTTCCGTTGAGTTTGACACTCAATCGCTTCGGCCGACTTATAAATTATTAATAGGAATACCCGGTTTAAGCAACGCAATTTCAATTTCCGCTAACCTCGGTTTGGACGCTGAAATTGTTAATAAAGCAAAAGAAATTCTCACATCAGAAAAAGACCAATCCATTATTGTTGTTGAAAAATTACAGGAAACACAGCAAAAACTGTCCGAAAACCTCAAAGAAGCAGAAGAATTAAAAGAAGATTCAGAACAAATAAAAAAAGAATATGAAGAAAATCTTTCGGCCGTAAAAAAAGATAAGAAAAAAGCTATAAAAAATATTAAAGAAAAATTCAGCCATGAAATGCTCTCGGTTAAAGCTGAAATAAAAGATATTCTTGATGAACTTAGAAAAGAAAAGTCAGAAAAAATCGCACGCCGTTCTTATGCCCGACTTGCAAAACTGGAACAGGGCTTCCATGATAAAGTCGGTAAATACGAAGACAAAGAACAGTATGCTGAAATTAACTGGGATAGTGTGAAGGTTAATGATAAATTAATCCTCAAAGAAATTCACCAGCCTGTTACGGTTCTTTCTCTGCCTGACAAAAACGGAAATATTTTCGTTCAGATGGGAAATATTAAAACCAAAATCAAGACAAATAAACTTGCACCGTATGACAAGTCTTTTGAAAAAAAATCCTCCGGTTATAAACCGTCAAGCTTTGAAACCTTTGAATATAAAAGAATAAATCTCTCGAACAGATTAGACTTACGCGGTTATAGAGTAGAAGACGCACTTGACGATTTGGAGAATTATCTGGACAGAGCAAGTCTTGCAAACCTTTCCCCTGTTACAATTATCCATGGCCACGGGACGGGAGCGCTAAAATCAGCCGTAAGAAATTTTCTTTCCACTTCACCTTATGTTGCAAAGTTCAGATCCGGCGAAGATTCCGAAGGCGGCGACGGAGTCAGTATTATTGATATAAACTAAGGAGGTATTTATGAAAAATCCGGATATTAACACCCAAAACCAT
>DVIU01000211.1 GCA_018711035.1 Candidatus Scatousia excrementigallinarum | reverse complement strand
TTTTTCCCGCCCGCGTCTTTGTTAAAAGCATCCAAAAAGCTGCTGCCGCCCCGTGCAATTTCGTCAGTAACGTCGTGCGCTATTAAATATTCTCTCGCTGCTTCGGTTGAAGAATGATGCTTAATCTTCATACCTCTTTCTGAATAGGTAGTATCTTTTTTTACAATTTCCTTTTCTTTCTTTTTAAACAGACCTTTTAAACCCTTTGGTTCATCTTGCTCTGGTTTGTTGGATTTCATCTCCTGTTTGCCTAAAAAACCTTTTGCATAAGCTGCAATTTCATCTCTGGCATCTTCAGCCTTTTCTTGTAAAAACTTTTTGTTATTTTTACTATCAGGATTTTGGCGGTTCCATTCCTGTACAAATGCATCCGCATCAATACCTTGTTTTTTCAGCCATTTTCTCTGGCCTTTAGAAATATCCGTTTGCTGATTAAGCATGCTTTCTGCAAGTTTTTTTCCTGCATCCGTTTTCATAAATTCTTGAGCGTCCTTTAATTTTTTCAAATTTTCTATCTGCTCGTCTGTCATGTCTTTTGAAAATACAATTTCGCCGTTTTCTTTAACAGCTTTTTCGTGTTTAGGGAAAATAACAACTTCATTAGGATTAGTTTTCGAAGATGAAGTTAAGGTTGTTTCATTTGATACCATAATTGATCCGGTTGTTTTTTCGGAAGTTTTTTGGTCTACTAAAACAGGTTTACCTTTAATGTAAGTTACTGTTTTGTCAAGGCCTTGCACATTGTCTACGCTCATGACTGCTCCTTTCGTGTTTATCGACAAATATAAGGGATATATTTGTAAAACCTCGGAGCTGAAAAAGATTGCTATAAGCCCAACCCATCCTATCCTATCCTATCCTATGAGGCATTATAAGCGGGTTTCAGGCATTTTAAAACTTATATTTACATTTCGTTACAATTAATACTTTAATTATTTCCGTTATAAATTCTTATATAATTCCAGTAGCTTCTGAAAACCTTTTTTACATAATTTTTGGTCTCCGGATATGGAATTTGTTCTACAAATTCATCGGTATCATTATAATATATTGATTTTTTCCATCCGTTTACAGAGCCTATTCCACCATTGTAGGCGGCTATTGAGGATACATCCATACCCGATAAATATGTTTTCAAAAATGAATAATAATAATTTCCGAGCATGATATTTTGCTGGGGATTATACAGGGTAAACTTTTTAATGCCATGCTTCACGGCAATTTCAGAGGCAGTCTGCGGCATTAGCTGCATTAAGCCGATTGCTCCTACGCCACTCTTTGCAGAAGGATTAAAATAACTTTCTTCCCTAACTATTGAAAGCATTAAAGGAGGATTATTACCTGAGCTATCGGCATATTTTTTTATATCATTATAATAATGCAGCGGGTAGACCAGCCTCCAGCGCAAATCATATTTATCCGGTTTAACAGCAAGTTCATCCATTGCATTTCGGGCAATTACAACTGATTTTGTATAATCGCCTTTCATATAGAAAATCCAGCTTTTCAGGAAATCATCGTCCCTTGCAAATTCTTCCAGAACATCATAATCTTTAAGGTTTACGAGCTCTCTAATTATTGATGGTTTATTTTTATACGGATAGATTACATCCTGTTCTTTCAGATAACTTGTTATTATAGGGCCCGGTGTATGATTCATGTGCAAATAGGCACGATATGCGTAATAATTATCAGGGTATCGTGCTATTACACTTTTATAATAACTCATGTACTCACTGTAATCATGAGTTTTTTCTGCAATCCGTCCCATCCAGTACATTACCATTGGCGTAAATTCAGAATTTTTAAATTTATTCAGAAAGTCATGCCCGATTTTTTTAGCATTCTGATAATCGTTTTTCCTGATTGTTTCCAAAAATATTTGAGAAAGTGCGTCATCTACATATTTACTGTCAGGGAATTTTAAGTATAAATCTTTAAAACATTGTGATTTATATTGAGAATCAGTATATGAACATTTTAAATCCCATATATAATCTTTTCCTTTGGAATTTGCAATATAGAATAATTTTGTTGCCCCTTGATATTTAGTAGGCGAAAATTTTAAATACGTATTTACAGCATTTTCAATATCTTCTATATCAATATACCTGGCATGGTGCATTAATCCCCATTCCGTGAGATATCTGGCTCGCGGTATATTATTCAGAGCGTAAGAATTTTGAACATCCACAGCCCAGCTTTCTTTCAAATCAACTTTATTTAAAAGTTCCTGTGCTTTTTTATACTCTCCCATTAAAAAGCATGATTTTGCCATCATCAAATAATCGTCTGAAGAAATTGTTTTATCGAGACTAAGCCAATCATTAATTACATTTAATGCGAGTCTTCCTGAAGGAGCTTTTTTAAGATAATGTCTGAAGTAATTTTCCACATCGTCTTTTTTTGATAAAGGAAAAATCATATCTTCACTTTGAGTATAAGATTTCATTAGAAGAAGACCGGAATAATATTCAGCAGCTATAGCATAATCTGTATCTGGTGCAGATTTCAAAATCTCCTTAAAATATTTTTGAGCCAGCTCAGGATTAGTTTTAACGAGGTTTTGAGCAGCAAGATATTTTGCTTTCAGACTCAGTTTATTTGAAGGATAAATTTTAAATAACATTTGATATTTTTTTACGGCTGTACCGTAATCTTCCAGTTTATCCGCACATTCTCCCTGATGATAAAGGGCAATCGGCTTGAGGTTGGATAAAAAACTTATTCTGGAAAAAAGATAGTATGCATTTGAATAATCATCTTCCTGCATATCGGAAAGTGCATCACGGAATATTTGCCGTGATTTTGCGGGAGTTTGATGCAGCAGGGAAACTGCAATCAGCAGACCTGCCGACAAAATAACTATTATACCTGCACCAGCTAATGTCTTTTTATCAAATGTTATCATAACTACAGTATTTTAGCAGAAATTATTCCGGATTAAAAGTTTTTCAAAAAAAGTTACAATATAAATAATAAAATTATTTTTATATTATAATATTAAATATACTTATTTTTAAAGAGGAGCAAATATGTACGGAATTATTCTTGCAGGAGGTTCGGGAAGCCGTTTGTGGCCGTTATCAAGGGAACTTTATCCAAAACAGCTATTAAATATTATTTCAGACAAGAGTCTTCTTCAAAGTACCTTTGAAAGACTAACCCGCTGCATGAAGGAAAATCAGATTCTTAGTATAACCAATATAAAACATGCGGCTAATGTAAAAATGCAAATACAGGAATTAACTGACAATCCTGTTGTGTTATCTGAACCTGTTGCAAAAAATACAGCACCTGCAATTGCTCTTGCAGTAAAATATATTTTACAAACTACCGGCGACGACCCTGTTATTATAGTAGTACCGTCAGACCATTTAATTAAAGATAATGAAAAATTTGCTGATACTGTTAGAAAAGGTGAAAAATTAGCCCAGGAAGGTTATATTGTAACTTTCGGTATACAGCCGGATTATCCTGAAACAGGCTACGGTTATATTAACACCTTAAAGCCTCTTAATTTAGGCTATAAAGTCAAAGAATTTGTAGAAAAGCCGGATTTGATAACCGCGGAAAAATACCTTAAGGCAGGTACGTATTACTGGAACAGCGGTATATTTATGTTTAAAGCATCTGTTATGATAAAAGAAATCGAAAAACTTGCCCCTGATATTGCAAAAATTACAAATAATGTTGATTTCACCAAATCAAAAGATATTCCTTTTGTGGAATTTGATAAAATGCCTTCGATTTCAATTGACTATGCAATCATGGAAAAATCAGATAAAATTGCGCTTTTGAGACTCGAAAGCGATTGGAACGATTTAGGCTCCTGGAAATCAATTTACGATGTTAGCAATAAAGATGAAAATAATAATGTTTTTGTAGGCCACGTTATTGATGAAGGTTCAAAAAATTCATTTGTATATGCTTCATCAAAACTTGTAACCACAATCGGTCTTGAAGATACTGTTATTATTGAAACCGAAGATGCTATTCTTGCATGTAAAAAAGATAAAACTCAGGATGTAAAACATATTTATGAAACACTGAAGAAACAAAATGACGATACACATCTTGTTCATAAAACCGTTTACAGACCGTGGGGATTTTATACTGTAATTGCGCAAGGCAACGGATTTCAGTCGAAAATTCTGCATGTAAATCCGGGACAGAAATTGTCAATACAGTCTCATAACCATAGAAGCGAGCACTGGGTTGTGTTGAACGGCACTGCAAAAGTTATTCTTGAAGGAAAAGAACTTATTCTTTCACCGGGACACAGTGTTGATATCCCTGTTAAAGCAATCCATTCGCTTCAAAATCCATATAAAGAAGACGTAGAGGTAATTGAGGTGCAAAAAGGCGATATCCTGCTTGAGGATGATATTATACGTTATGAGGATATGTACGGCAGAGTTTAAGAACCTCGGCTAACTCACCATAGCAGCCGTTTTCAAGCAAATTAAAAAATCTGCCTGAAGTATAAGGGGCAAGTGCACAAACCCACTCCTTATCCAAATAAACTCCCTCAACCAGTCTTGCAAATAATTCACATGGTTTTGTGTAATATTTTTTCAACCTGTTAATTCTTGCTGAAATTTTTGCCTGCTTTTTTTGCGCCGAACGTAATTTTATATAAAAAGCAAAAGCCTTGGGCATATCCGGAAAATCATTCTCGACATTCGCAACCGAATACACTTCAGCCTTGCGTTTAAAAAATCCGCCGACAATCTGTACTCTGTCATACTTCAATAGATATCGCGCCTTAGATTTTTTTATATATTTTTCAAAAACTTTAAATTTTTTTGAACGCTGGAAATCAGGATAGTCTTTTTTTATTTCCGCTTCGTACTCTTTTATAAGCTTTTTAATCCTGTCCTTATGCTCATAAAATTTAATACAAAGAGAATTTTCATCAACAAAATTTGTAACCTTAAAAAGCTCCTTCTCAAAAAGAGGATTTTCTTCCCCGAAAAGAGCTTTAAATGAACCGCCTGTACGGTGCATTTCAGGCTCAATTCCGTAATGTACATAATGGGCAAATTCATGTATCAATGTCGGCACAACCCTGTGAGGCGGAATATTTTTGGAGATATCAATTCTGTTTTTAAGAAAAAAACCAAGATTACCACGTGCCTTGGTAGACGTGTGAACTTCTATTCCCAAACTCCTGAAATATTTTATCAGCTCCCTTGCTTCCATAATAAAATAATATCACAAAATCCCGTGTTTACTCTGAATTTCTTTTGTTATATTATAAAATCACGAGTACAATATTAATAAAAGAGGGAAGTATAAATGCAGGTATCAATTAACTGGTTAAATGAATTCGTAGATTTATCAAACGTAGATGACAAACAAATAGCACACGAACTTACAATGAGCGGGCTTGAAGTCGAAGCCATCGAGGAAGTAAAGCCAAAATTTACGAATATCAAAACAGTTAAGATTGAAAAAATCGATGACCATCCGAACTCAGACAGATTACACCTTGTAACCGTAAACACAGGTTCCGGCGTAAAAACTGTTGTCTGCGGTGCACAAAATATTAAAGAAGGTCAAATTGTTCCGTATGCGTCGGTAGGAAGTCAGGTACTTGACAGAAAAACAGGCGAAACGTTTACACTCACGCCTGCCGTAATCCGCGGTGTCGAATCTCAGGGAATGCTATGTTCAGCCGACGAACTCGGTGTTGCAGAACGCGGCTATCAGGAAGAAGACGGAATTTTAATATTAAACAGAATTTTCCCTGATGTTAAACCCGGAGAAAATGTGGAAAATGTTCTCGGTTTTGAAAAAGACAGCGTAATTGATATTGCTCCTACCGCAAACAGAGGCGACCAGATGTCTGTTATTGGTGTTGCAAGAGAATTAAGCTCTCTTTTTAATACACCTTTAAAATTCTCCCCTCTTGAATCAACAAAAGACCTGTCAACAGACAAATTTAAAGTAGAAATTATAGATGAAGATGTTTGTAAATATTACTCGATAGGAATTTTAAAAGATATCAAAATCAAGCCGTCTCCGGACTGGATGCAAAAAAGACTTCTGGCTTCAGGAATCCGTGCTATAAATAATGTTGTTGATATTACAAACTATGTACTTTTGGAATACGGAACACCGCTTCACGCATTTGATTTAAACAAATTAAACGGCTACCTCTGCGTAAGACGTGCAAAAGAAGGTGAAAAGCTTGTAACCCTCGATGGTGTTGAAAGAACTCTTACCACAGACAGCGTTTTAATTGCAACAAAAGAAGAAGGCGTTTGTTTAGGCGGTGTATTCGGCGGTGCAAATTCCGAAATTGATGATAACACTACAGCTATAGCCCTTGAAGCAGCGTACTTCACTCCTGCCTCTAACAGAAAATCCGCAAGAAGTGCCGGATACAGAAGTGAAGCTTCAGCACGTTTTGAACGCGGAATTGATATAGAAGCCGTAAAACCTGCTTTAATGCGCGCTATGCAGTTACTTGTTGAACTTGCTGATGCTAAAATCGAAGGAGTTGTTGAAGCAGGCAATAACAAACTTGAACCGGTTGAAATTACGTTAAGATACCCGCAAATTAAAAGAATCCTCGGTGTTGAAATTGCACCTGAAAAATGTGATTCTATATTAGAAAATCTTGGCTTCAAAAAACTCGGAGGAAATGCTCTTGCAGCTAAATTTGCAGTGCCTTCGTTCAGAGCGTATGATGTTACAAGAGAAATAGACTTAATAGAAGAAATTGCCCGTATCAACGGATACGACAAAATTTCACCTACTCTTCCGAGCAAAATGCAGACACCTGTTATTACTCTTGAAGAAAGAGTTGTAAAGAAAGTCCATAACCTTATGCAGTCACAAGGTTTAAATGAAATTATAACCAGCTCTTTAATCGGTAAACCGCTTCTTGATAAATTTATGATACCTTATGATGATTCAAAAGCATTAAAAGTTATGAATCCGGTAAGCGAAGAATGTACTATGCTCCGTGAAACTCTTGCCGTAAGTGTTTTGAATTGTATGAAATACAACTACGACAACGGCCAGAAAAATTTCTGGGCATACGAAATCGGCAAGACTTACAATGTAGAAAAAGAAGCCGACGAAAAAACATCAGGAGTTAAAGAAACTAAAGTTCTACAAGGCATTCTTACAGGTGAAATACAAAATTCAAAATGGCAGAACACAGGTTCTTGCGATTTCTTCACAGTAAAAGGTATTCTTGAAACATTGTTTGAAGAACTCGGCGTTGAGAAAAGAATTAAACTGGTTTCTCTTGATAAATCACCTCTTGCCAAAACCCATGCAATTCTTCATCCTTACAGAAGTGCAGCCATAAATGTTCTTGGTAAAAATATGACAACAATAGGCTATTTCGGTCAGCTTCACCCGATATTGAAAGACAGACTTAAAATGAATCAGGAAGCATTTATATTTAAAGTAGATTTGGACGCTGTAATTTCTATTGTTAAAGAAACTATTCCGAGATTTAAACACCTGCCGCAATTCCCTGAAGTCAAACGCGACCTTGCTTTTATAATAAACGAAAATGTTACTTACGACGACATTCAGCGTGTAATCAAAAGCGGAGTTCAACAAAATATATTCAAAGGCAGTGAAGTATTCGATGTTTATCAGGGCGAACATATAGAAAAAGGTTACAAATCTCTGGCATTCAGAATATACATGCAGGATGATAACGCAACTCTTACGGATGAAGTGATTGAGAAACAAATGCAAAATGTTCGGGAAAAACTTCAAAAATCATATGCTGATATAAGTTTCAGGGAGTAAATCTTATGAAAAAAATAATAATTTCATTATTGTTATTTTTTACACTGGTGCTGCCTGTTCTTGCTGCTGATGTTATGCCAAATGTCGTGAGCCTTTCAAACACCAATACACTCGGTATTTATCAGGTAAGCAATAATATTGTGCTCCGAAAATCTCCCGAGGATAAAGCTCCCATTGTTAAAGTTATCAGGATTATCAACAAGTCAATCGAACCGTCTGAACTTTCTTTTGAAGATATATTTGTAGTATACAATGAATCAAAAGAGCTTGCACTTATGGCAGTTACTGATGAAACCGAGGATTGGGTTGAGCTGATTTATAATAATAAAACAGGAGAACGCGGCTGGTTAAAAAAAGATGATCCATATAAATTTCTCACCTGGGTAAACTTTTACAATACATACGCAAAAAAATACGGTCTTTATATATTAAACGGGGCACCTGAAAAAATTAAAGAAATGCACGGCTCCACTGATGATACATCAAAAGTTATTTCAACAATTAACAGGCCTCAAAAAATTATACTTAACATTATTAAAGGCAACTGGATGCTGGTAAGTGTAATGGATATGGACAGAACCCCAAAAACCGGCTATATTCGCTGGAGAAGCGAGGATGGGGTAAAGTATGTTTTTCCGGCAATAAAATAGCATTAAGAAATGTAACAAAAATTACAACCTGTGAAATTGAAACTTTTCCGGATACTTTATATGTATAAGAGAGTATAACAAAGAAGTATAAGGAGAGCTGATATGGCATTTTTAGCTATAGATTCACAAAGAAATTTATTCACGTTACAGAGAAACCAGCTGCAATTTGAACAAACACTTGTACAAAACCAGGTTAACTGGCTGCAAAAAGAAATGGCTTATATTCAATCCACATTTGAGGAACAAAATCCAGACGCGTCAATTGACGAAGATCCGACTTACCTTATGTTGCAAAAACAGGAAGAATATTTGACAACTCGTACACAGGCAATAGAGACACAGGTAAACACCTTGAATGAAGAAATCTCAAGTTCAAAACAGGTTGTTCAAAACAATATCAAGAGCAGCTGCGGCCTCAACTTAATAGGAGGTTAATCTGCTGCATAAATAGAAAATATATAAAACCAAAAGAAGTTGTGGTGAAATTAATCACAGCTTCTTTTGGTTTGAAGATCGAAAAGTTCAACAGTATTCAACATCAAAGACGCAATCGTCATCGGGCCCACACCACCCGGAACAGGCGAAATATAAGAAGTTTTTTCGTAAACTTTCTCAAAATCAACATCTCCGCGGGTTTTACCGTTAATGTCTTTAAAAATTCCAACATCCACAATAACACAATTCATTTTTACCATATTATCTTCTATTAGTTTTTCACCTACAGCAGAGATTAAAATATCTGCTGTTTTTGTTATTTCCGAAAGATTTTTTGTATGGCTGTGGCAAACTGTAACCGTGGCATTTCGATTTAGCAGCATAACAGCAAGCGGTTTACCGACAATATTTGAACGTCCGACTATTACAACATGTTTTCCGTCAACTTCAATTCCGTACTTATCAAGCAGTAAAAGAATCCCCTTAGGGGTACACGGGTAAACATAGGGGTTTTCACCTGCAAGGAGTTTACCAGAATTTTCCGGAGTAAATCCATCTACATCTTTTAGAGGTGAAATTGCGTTAATGACCTTTGATTTATCAATATGTGCCGGCAGTGGAAGCTGAACAAGAATTGCATTCACGGAATTATCCACGTTTAATTCTTCAATCTTTGCAAGAAGTTCTTTTTCCGAAATATCAGCAGGATAAACTATGACCTCGGAATTTATCCCGAGTTTTTCTGCAGTTTTCTTCTTGTTGTTAACATAAATCCGGCTTGCAGGATTCTCTCCGACAAGAATAACAACAAGCTTAGGTATGACATTATATGATGAGAGTTTATTTTTAAGCTCATCCAAAAGTTCATCTCTTAACTTTTTACCGTCAAGAATTACAGTCATGTTCTCTCCTAATTTTTTACCTGAGGCAGATTCAATCTGAAATAGAACTGTTTAATAGCATCTTGTACCGGTTTTGAATCCTTTTCAATAGGACATGTTTCAAGTTCATTATCGTAAGGAATTACACCGAGTACATCAAGATCATACTTTTTAAGCATGTCATAAACAGCATTAATATTATTATTTTCTATCTTATTTATAACCACACCGAGCTGGTTGCCTGCCGCATATTTTGCACTAAATTCTTCAATTCTTTTTGCAAGATAAGCCGATTCCTCGGAAGGATTTGCAACAATGAGTGTTGTATCAATATTAGTATCAACAAGCTGATTCAGGTATTTCAAATCAAATTCACAGTCAAAAATCACAATATCATATCTGTTAATTAATTTTAAAACAGCGTCGTTAATCTGGCCTGTAATAGGACAGCGGCAATCTTTAGAACCTACAAACCAGGAAACAATTAAGTCTACATTATCAGCGATTTCAACCAGAATATCTTCCATTGCCCATTCGATAAATTCCTGCTTGGACATATTTTCGGGAATACCTGTCTTATACTCGTGTTTGCCGCTTCTTATGCCATAAATAGTATTTCTTACATCAAGCCCGAAACTGTGCCCCAGTTCGCTTGATAAATCATTATCAAAAAGAAGAATTGATTTCTCAGGGAAAAGTTCCTGAAAAATTCTTAAAAATGCTTTTACAATAGTGGTTTTACCACTTCCGCTTTTTCCTGTAATTGCAAGTTTGAAAGTCAAATTAGTACCTCTTTTTTAAATTTTCAGACAAATCTTTCGTAAGATTCATAGCTTTTTCAGCCAACTCTTCACTCAATGAACCGGCACCGCAAGAAGGTGTAATAATCGAATTATCAATAACAAGTTTTTCATCTAAACCTTTATCTGTAAGATACTTAACCGCGTCATTAAATTTTTCAATCATAACAGTCATATCAGCAGCTTCAAGCGCATCTTTGTCAAGCGTAGGAACAACACCCCATGCTATCCTGCCGCCTTTTTTAAGAAAGTTATTTACATCATCCTTAAATAAGCTTAAATTTTGTGCAAAAGAATAAGCATCCAGATTTATAATATCAACTCCTGCTGAAATAGGAACAGACCAGTCGCATTTTCCGCAGCAATGAATTGCACTCAATGCACCGGCTGTTTTTATGGATTCTGAAACTTCACGGAATAAATCTCTAACCTCATCCTGAGAAATTGTTACAAATGCAGAAGTTCCAAGCTGTGAAATGGAAGGTTCATCAATAAAAATAATGGGAATTGTATCCGGATTTGCAGCCTTAATTTCCCTAATTTGCCATAGTGCCTTTAAAATTAAGGTTTTAACAATAATTTCACGGAGGGTTTCGTCATAAAACGCACATTTACCTTCTTTATCCACAAGGGTTGTTGAAAGAGTAAACGGCCCGACTATCTGACCTTTTGCAAAATCCGGCTTATACTTTTTAATGAGTTTAATAAATTCCGGAAAAGATGAAGAAAAATTTTCAGAAACAGCATATTTATCAAGCACCTCCGAATTAAAATCGGACATAACTTCTTCGTAATCCATAAAAAACTGTTCTAAATCTTCAAAAAATTCATCGTATTCCGTATCAAGATAATCTTTTCCAATAAAAAATGAAGGCATTTTCTCCAGAAACTGGATAATCATGTCTTCATTTTTATTAACTTTAACGAGCTGCGGCCAGAAAGGTGTTTGTGAAAAACAATTTTCCACAAGAGCCATAGCTTTATTAAGATTATTGTGCGGCAGAGAGCCTATAGCGAGACAATTAAGTTTTAATTTGCTCAAATCTCTCATCCGCTTTCCGATACCTACGCTTCTTCGGTTGTTTCTTCTTCAATAGCTTCCTTAACGACTTCTGAAGCTGAAACAGAAACTTTTAATTCAGTTTTGACTTTAGAAGTTAATTTGATAAGCATAGTATATTCGCCGACTTTATTGATAGGAGCGTTAAGAGAAACATTCTTTCTGTCAACTTCAATACCGGCTTGAGCCTGTAATTCTTCAGCAAGTTTTTTAGTAGTGATAGTACCGAACAATTTGCCTGATTCACCGGCTTTAGCACTTAATTTTAATTCGCCGAATTTTTCGATTTTTTCAGCAACTTCAAGAGCTTCTTTGTGAAGTTTTTCTTGTTTAGCTTTAATTCTTGCTAAATTTTGTTCACGGTTCTGGAGTGCACCTTCAGTAGCAACTTCTGCAACATTTTGAGGCAAAAGGAAGTTTCTTGCATAACCGTCTCTTACGTTAACCAAATCACCTGCTTCACCAAGGTTTTGGACGTCTTTTTTTAATATAACCTGCATGTTAAATTCTCCTTTTTCTATTTATATTTCCACATGTAGCACAATATTATAATAAACATGCCTGTTTGTCGATAGATTTTTAACAAAAGTTACAAAGATTTATCCACCCTGCCTATAAACAAAGATATTTTTTATGGTAAACTAAAATTATGAAAAGAGCGGGTTATGTTGTACTGGTAATAATTTTGGCGGCAATTTTTGCAAAGTCGTGCCTGCATGCTGATAATCCGCAGCCGCCAGTATATGTTACGCCTCCGCATTCAATAACTGAAGATATAAAATACCCTGACAACCAGAAAAATATCACTATAGACGGAGTTGATTACCTTCAATCACAGGCACCAATAGGAAAATTCGGCGGAACTCTCGTGGCTTCAACAATCGGTGAGGGGCCGAAAACGTTTAATCCTTTTAATTCAAAAGATAATATATCATCCCTGCTGTCAGAGGTAATGTATGACGGTCTGCTTTCAACAAATGCCGTGACAGGACAGCCTATTCCTAAACTTGCAAAAGACTTCTCGGTTGACGGAGATACGTATTTAATACATTTACGCAAAGGGATTAAATGGTCTGACGGAAAGCCTATTACGGCAGATGATGTTGTTTTTACCTGGCAGAATATAATTTTTGACGGCTACGGCAACACCTCAATAAGAGATTCTATTGTTGTGGACGGCAAACTTCCGACTGTCAGAAAAATAGATGATTACACTGTAGAATTTAAAACCCCGAAACCCTTTGCACCTTTTATAAGAATGCTTTCAAGCCCTATTGCGCCAAAACACATTTTTGAACCTGCCGTAAAAAAAGGAAAAGAGTATTTTGACACATTCCTGTCAACAAACGCGAACCCTAAAACCTTTGTAACATCAGGTGCATTCAGACTTAAAGAATACGTACCTGCACAGCGTGTAGTATTTGAGCGCAATCCCAATTACTACATTATAAATAAGAATGACCAGAAGCTTCCGTATCTGGATAAACTCGTTTATCTTATCGTAGGCGATATTAACAACGAGGTTTTAAAATTTGAAGGCGGGGAACTTGATACCATCGGACTTCAAGGGGCGAATGTTGCGAGATTCAAAGAACTTGAAAAACATTCAAACTTCAAAATTTACAATCTCGGGCCTGATACAGGCACAATGTTTATAACCTTTAACCTTAACAACCGGAAAAACAAAGACGGAAAATTCCACGTTGACCCTAAAAAACAAAGATGGTTTCAGGACAAAAATTTCAGACAGGCAGTGGACTATGCAATAGACAGAAAAAATATGGTTTTGAATATTGCAAACGGATTAGGGGCACCGCTTTTTACAGCAGAGAGCCTGAATTCCATCTTCCTTAATAAAAACCTCCCTCCTTATGACCGCAATCTTGAAAAATCAAGAGAACTTCTGAAAAAATCCGGCTATACGTGGAGTAAGAAAGGCCATTTGCTTGATAAATACGGCAACCATGTCGAATTTGACCTTTATACAAATGCAGGAAATACCGAACGTGAAGCCATCGGAGTTATGGTAAAACAGGATTTGGAAGATTTGGGAATGAAAGTCAATTTCAAACCGATTGAATTTAATTCTCTTGTGAACAAACTTGTAAATTCACTGGACTGGGATATGGTAATAATGGGTTTGACAGGTTCTCCGCTTGAACCTAACGGCGGTAAAAATGTTTGGATGTCAAACGGAACATTACACATGTTTAATCAGCGGCCTGCGGATTACACAAAAGACGACCGCTATCCATGGGAAAAGCGGATTGATTACCTTTATACGCAAGGCGCACTGGCAACCGATTTTGAAGGCCGTAAAAAATTCTACGATGAATATCAGGCAATAGCTTATGACGAAAAGCCTTTTGTTTATATTTATTCACCTTTGAGAATTTCGGCAATCAGGACAAAATTTAAAAACGTCTATCCAACCTCGCTTGGCGGAATTACGTATAATATAGAAGAAATTTATCTTGAGGATGAACGCTGATGCAAATATTAATCTACATCTTAAAACGAATACTTCAATCAATACCGCTTTTGATAATAGTATCAATAATAAGCTTTTTTATTATACGCTTAAGCCCTGTAGATCCTCTGGCAGAACTAAGGCTTAACCCGTCCGTTTCACAGGAAACATTGCAAAAAGAAACACAACGGCTGGGTCTGGATAAACCGATTATCGTACAATACGGTAAATGGGCAAAATCATTTTTAAAAGGAGATTTGGGGATAACCTCAAATGGTGAAAGCGTTGCTGCAAAACTTAAGGAAAGAATACCGAATACGCTGCTTTTGACAACAATCGTAATCTTTCTGACATGGCTTGTGGGGATACCGCTCGGGGTTGCGGCCGCATTGAATTGGAAAACTCCTTTTGACAGAATTTTAACCGTTCTCACAAGTGTGGGAATGGCTATACCTTCTTTTTTCTTTGCGGTTTTGCTTTTAATTTTTGCTGTTAAGACAGGGTGGTTTCCTATCGGGGGATTGACAAGCTCAAACTTTCTCGAAATGACATTTCCGCAGCAGGTATGGGATATCACTCATCACTTAATATTACCTGTAACAGTTCTTTTTACACTCTCGCTTGCAGGTCTGCAAAGACAGATGAGAGCTAATCTTCTGGATGTTTTAGACAGTGATTATGTTAAGTTTGCACGGGCAAAAGGATTGAACGAATTTGACGTAATCTATAAGCACGCTTTGAGAAATGCTATTAATCCTATGATTACGCTTCTGGGATTTGAATTTGCGGGGCTGTTAAGCGGGGCAGCTTTGACAGAATACGTTTTTCAATACCCCGGACTGGGCAGGTTAATTCTTGAAGCTGTTTTAAAATCAGACATAAATTTGGTAATGGCGTCGTTAATGATGGGAGCAATTATGCTTATTCTCGGTAATTTAATCGCCGATATTCTTCTCATTATCACGGACCCGAGGATTAGGGTGAAGGCATGATGAGAGAAGTTTTTAAACAGTTAATGAAAGATAAGTTTGCAAAAATCGCCCTCATTGTTCTGGGGCTAATTTATCTTGCACTTTTTCTGGCAGATTTTATCGCGCCATATACAAAAGATTTTTCAGACAGAAGAATGGCATACGTTCCGCCTTCAAAGATTTTTGTAATTGATGAAAACGGCAAATTCTCAAAACCTTATACTTATAATTACGTAAGGAACTTCGACAGCGAAAACTTACGCATAACCTACGATTTAGACAGAAGTCGGAAGCATTATATAAAATTCTTTTCAAAAGGTCAGCCCTACAAATTTTTAGGCTTAATTCCTATGAAACGGCACTTGATAACAACAGACCGCGACGGAAGATTATTTCTTCTCGGAACAGATATTAACGGCCGTGATGTATTTTCACGCCTTTTGTTCGGCGGAAGAATATCAATGACAATAGGATTTCTTGCACTGTTTGTACTTTTCCCGATAGGGCTTTTGTACGGAGGTATCGCCGGATATTTCGGCGGAATTACAGACACGCTTATGATGAGGTTTGCAGAAGCCGTAATGTCAATTCCGAGTTTTTACCTTTTGATAATCTTAGCCTCAATATTGCCATCCGGAATGACAAGCATTCAGCGTTTTATGTTAATTGTAATCATTCTTGCCCTTATAGGCTGGGCAGGTTTTGCAAGGGTTGTCAGGGGAATGGTTCTTTCAATTAAAAATCAGGAATTTGTGCAGGCTGCAAAATCAATCGGAGCTTCGCGTCTTCGTATAATCGTAAAACATATTCTCCCGCAAACCGCAAGTTTTGTAATAGTTGCAATGACATTATCCGTTCCTTCATACATACTTTCGGAATCCGGTTTAAGCTTTTTAGGGCTCGGAATCCAACAACCTGACGCAAGCTGGGGCAATATGCTTAAAGAAGCTCAGGAATACACTAACATTATCTACAGACCATGGCTTTTGACACCGGGATTTTTAATTTTTATTGCGGCGTTGGCGTTTAATCTTATTGGTGATACAATAAGAGATGTTTTAGACCCGAAAAGTAAGGTAAGATAATGGAGAACTTTTTAAACCACCCGGTTGTACAAACAGAAATAACAGTAACAATTCGTTTGCTCTGCGCAGTTTTGCTTAGTTTTGCCATCGGACTTGAAAGAGAAATGACCAACAAATATGCGGGCTTGCGTACAAATATTCTTGTCTGTGTAGGGGCCTGTGTATTTACCTTATTGTCAATATATGGTTTCCCGACATTTGCGCTCGGAGATAATGTTTCCGTTGACAATGCCACAGGAATAAGAGATACCGCGCGTGTTGCAGCACAGGTTGTTACCGGTATCGGTTTCATAGGCGGGGGTGCCGTACTCAGACACGGCGCAACCATTTTCGGGCTTACTACAGCAGCAACCCTCTGGATGGCGGCATCTGTCGGTATGGCCTGCGGAACAGGAATGTACGGTTTAGCTGTTACGGCAACTATTCTTACAATAATAGTTCTTGTTTCAATAAGATTCTTTGAAAGAAACGTTCTCACTACCAGTACAAAAAATCAAAAACGCCTCACCGTAAATATTTGCTGTAAAAATGATTCCTCTGATAAAATTTATGATTTTATAGTTGAAAAGTATCCTCATTTAAGAGAGATAACGAGAAAACAGAGCAAACAAAACAAAGATATTACTAAAATAAATGTGATAATAGATATACATTCAAAAAAACCTATTCAAAACACTTATAAAGATTTTCAAAAGGTTGAAGGAATAGAATCAATATCCATTCAGGAGTGCAAAGAAATTGTATAGTTAAAAAGGCGGGAAAAGTTTCCCGCCTTTGGTTTATTCTTGAGACCCCCTGTAGTCTACAGTATGATTACTGATATAGTCTACAGTACCCTGATAATCTACCGAACCTTGATATTCGACAGTACCGCTTGAACTCCATGGCACATCTTGTATTATAGTACCCTGGGCTTCTAGTATGCCGTTTGCCCATTTCTCCCAGGTAATTTCTGCCGGTACTGAACCACTAACAGAATACTCTGCAGTACCCTGATACCCGACAGTACCGCTATAGTTATAGTCTGCCTGTGATTGCCGTTCAATAGACAAACCTTTAACATTAAGTGTATCGGATTGTATAGAATCTTTCTTGCCGGAAAGCAAATCTCCTATCATTCCGGCTGCCGCCCCCAATAAACCACCTTTGACTGCGGATTTTCCAATATTGGCAGCTCTGTTCTGTACATTCTGTGGATTTTTAGGCCCATTGCCGATTCCATCAACCATAATAAATCTCCTTTCTTTATACTTACTCTCAGCGTCAACCGCCTATAGTCTAATTAAAACACTTCCCCCGAAATTATTGACACTACGCCTTCCTATCCTATCCTATCCTATCCTATCAGGTATTATAAGCGGGTTTCAGCCTATTTTAAATTCATATTTACATTTTGTAACATATCGTCATTTGTAACAAAATATTAACCCGATTAAAAAATTTCCTAAAGTTTTTAAGCAATGATGTCGTATTAGAGATTACAAGTTACGTTAAAAGAAAGGACTGTATTAGACTTATGGGAATGGCTGCTTCACAGGCAAGGCTTCTTAGCTTAACAGCAAGAATGACTGACAACGAGAATTCAGGTCAGGATATTTCCTATTCTAAAATTCGTCTTTCCCAGCAGACAGAACAGGCAAACAAGGATTATCTTGAAGCTCTTGATGCAACTAAATTAACTGTCTTAACAGGATTTGACGGTTCGACTGAAGTTTATACAGATATTTCTTACGGTCTTATGACAGGTTATAACACTGTAGCTTGCGGCTTACAGTATGTAGTAACCGATAAAGACGGCAAAGTTCTGGTTACTGACGCTCAGAAAAAAGCGTTTGAATCAGGTAACGGAGACTTAAACAAATTTTTATCAGCCCTTGGTTACTCTCAGGCAGATATTGATATTACGGCAGATGGTGATGCCAGCGACGAAGATAAAGCTCTTGCAGAACAAAAAATTCATGAAGCATGGGATCAATATTTGACATCTGTTGATTTACATTACGGTGACGACGAACATGGACTCGATTTCGGCTATACATCTTTCAGCGGTGAAGCATATGATGGTTACCCGACATATACATTAACTGATTTGAACACAGGTGCTAAAGAAACAAAAGCTCTCAACTATGAAGGCACAACGAAAGAACAAAGAGAACTTTATGACTATGCAGTTGCGTTAACCGAGGCATATTATGGAAAATCAGGTTCCGCAAACAATAAAAAGACTGCGGCTGATCCGGAAAATGCAAGTTATATTCAATATCTTACAAACATTTTCAATAAAATGTTGGCTTCAGGTTTCTACACTGAAGAAAATACATCTGAGACAATTAAAGATAATAAATGGTTTGAACAACAATTACGTGAAGGCAATTTATTGCTTGAATACTATTCAACAACCGAAGGCAAGTTTGTTTCTACATCTATTGACTCTGATTCATCAATTCAGGAGGTTGAAGATGAGAGAGAAATCGCAAGAATTGAACGCGAATACCAGAACAAACTTACTGATCTGGAAGCAAAAGATAACAAGTTTGACCTTGAATTGAGAAAACTTGATACGGAACACAGTGCATTACAAACAGAATACGACGCTGTCAAAACCGTAATCGACAAAAACGTAGAAAAATCATTCACAATCTTCTCATAAGATTTACTACGTAAAAAGATTTTTATTTGATTCCTTTTTCCTTTATTTCCTTATTTAAAAATTTCGTAACTTTTCCCCGCCACTTTCTTAACAAAAAGTGGTTTTTTCTTTTGCAAATCCGTTTATTTATGATAAATTTAAAAATACCCCACATATGAAAGGAGAAATAATGATTCAAAAAACCCCGCTTATCAAAACAACATTTACAATTCCATCAAGACAAGGAAAAGATATTTACAGTCCTGTTCAAAATCTGATTGTTAAAAATAAATTCGCCGGTATGATAAACGGTGATAAACTTGAACTGTCAACATATAATCGTAATCATGCTGAAGATATGTTAAATGTTTTATCTAAACTAAAAGCAAAATTTAAAATGAATACAGTAAGTGAATAACCAAAAGCCCCTGATTATATAATCAGGGGCTTTTTTATTTTATTCAAAGTTTATGAAAAATATCTTTTCAAAAGTCCGTCAAAACCTTTGCCGTGACGGGCTTCATCCTTAGCCATTTCATGAACCGTATCGTGAATTGCGTCATAACCTAACTGTTTAGCACGTGCAGCAATTGCAAGTTTACCTTCGCAAGCACCATGCTCTGCTTCAGCACGAAGCTCAAGGTTTTTCTTAGTTGAGTCTGTTACAACTTCACCGAGCAATTCTGCAAATTTAGCAGCGTGTTCAGCTTCTTCAAAAGCATATCTTTTGTAAGCTTCTGCAACTTCAGGATAGCCTTCTCTTTCAGCAACTCTTGACATAGCCAGATACATACCTACTTCTGTACATTCACCGCTAAAATGAGCTCTTAAACCATCCATTATTTCTTTATCTTCAACAACACCATCGCCTACTTTATGTTCACAAGCATAAACTTTGTCGCCGCCGCCAACTTCTTTAAAAGTTGTTGCGCCGCAAAGAGGGCATCTTTCAGGTGCTTTATCAGCTTCTGTTGACCAACCGCATACTGTACATACAAATTTCATACAAATACCACCTTTCTTATTGTGTATCATATTATTA
>DVIU01000210.1 GCA_018711035.1 Candidatus Scatousia excrementigallinarum | reverse complement strand
ATAAAAGCGTTCCTTGTCTGAAATCTCCTCTTCGGTTTGCTTGTCCTCGAACTCGTATTCGCATATTCGCATTGCGAATTTGCCCGCATCTGTATCGTTCATTCCGTCTAAAATGTCCGAATACAGCTTGTAAAATGTAAATTGTTTCAATCCTTCTCCTCCTATAATTTTTCTATCGCAAATTTTCTCTCTTAGTTTATGGCGGTCTGATTGTTGGTTGTTTGTTCATAAATCACCTCTCAAATTTTATTTTCTGCGCTCTTATCAAGAGCGGTGTTTCGGTTTTTCGTAAAAGTGCCCCCTACTATATAAAGGACACTTTTGGGCTGTCAGTACGTGGTTTTGCTAAAAGTTTTATATTTTTTTCTTTAAACCCTTCCATATATCCAAGGACACGAGATTGTAAATATAGACTTTTGCGAAGATATTTTTTTATCCCAAAAGTGATTGTTTGCCTTTGTTAAAAAGTCCCTTCATAATTACCCGACAATTAAGGGTAAAAACTTTGACGCTTTCCCAAAAATTCATCTGACAACACGAGAAAGTCCCTTCACTTAATAGCCACGAAAAGTTGCTTTTTTGGGGGTATCACTCAGATAATTTCATGAAAATTTTGCATGTGCGCCCCTCACTTAGTCGCCACGGCAAGGCCCATTTTTCAACGGGCAAATCAAAATTTTTTTCTAAATAAGCGTGGCGCTGTGGCTTTGTATAAAAGTCCCTCCATATATCCAAGGACACGAGATTTGCAAAGTTGACGGCCTGAATTAGAATTTTTACTTATGGAAGTCTCCTCAATTAGTAGCCACGAGAATGGAAAAATCGGAGCCCCTTGTTGGTAGATTTTTTGCTGGCAACGTAAAAACAGCTCCTTACAAGTGGTAGCCAAGTAAGGGCCCATTTTTATGCGTATGCCGATATTTTTCTGTTTGGAAGAAAAGTCAATTCAATGATTTATACCTGCAAGCAGCTACAAAGTTAAAAAAATCCGCCCGAACATAAAGCTGATTTACGTCAGAGCGGAATACCCACATATCAGTGAGAATTACAAAGATTACTTATTAAATTTTTACGATGATACCTATTTCCCCGACTAAATTTTGAACGCTAGCAGAGCCGCTTACATTGAACGTAATTACTATATGATAGACAAAGCCGCTATTTGTATATTTTATTTCGACAAGACCTATTCCACTTCCTGCACACAAATATCAAATAATCATGTCGGCTATTCCAATACAAAGGTCAGCGGAACAAAGCTCGCTTATGATTATGCCTTATCAAAAAAGAAAACAATAATTAACTTATATTGTGATACACAATAAGAGGATGGTTGAAGGCAATCAATCATCCTCTTCGTTTTATGTATTTATAAAATTCGCACTCACTGCAACTTTAAGAGTTCGTTTGCCCTCTTTTGCAGGAATTTTCCTATGGTTTTCAACCTGCTCTGCGGAAAATTTTCGTACTCAAACGCGAAAAGTGCCTAATTACTTTATTTAAGAATGACTTTTATGAGGAACCATCTACTTAGACTATATATACATATTTTTCCTTAAAAAGCAAAGAAATTAAATGAACATATTAAATTCAGCATAATAGACTATATAACGATAATTAATTTTTATCATGAAGTGATGTGATTGTTTCCTGTAATTCAGCAAAATTCATAACTTTATATCCAAAATTTTTCATTTTATTATATAATTTTTTATCTTCCGTTATTAAAATACAATCATTAGCCACAGCTGTAGTGGCAATAACGGCGTCTACTATATTACTTTTATTCTGATTCAGTATATTTTTATAAACCTCGCCAACTTCTTCGGAACCAAAACACGCTTCCCCATCCAGACGTGAATATCCAAAAACAAATATGGCATCTGGCAAATATTTTACATCTGCCTTCAGCAAAGAGATAACATTCCATGTTGGATTATAGGACTTGTTTTCACAAGCTTCTCCCATTACGCTTCTTGGCACATAAATATCTAATTTATGTCTGTTCTCCTTAATAAAGTCTAAATTATGTTGCACTTTATCAATGGCATTATTATCTAAAAGAATCTTTAACATTTGTTATTTTATCCCTATACTTGCAAGTTTACCAATAAAATAGTTATATTTTTCTCTAAGAGACGAATCTGTAGTTGTACCAAGAATATTGTTTACATATCTCACGACCCTATCACAAGCACCAAGTTGTTTTCTGTAATATTTTAACCTGCTAAAATAGTCAACCGTATAAAAACCATCAAAATCCTTGAAGACCAATCTTTCCACAGTAGTTTCACCATTTCTTGTTTCATGTGTACGAAGGGGGTGCAAAATATCGCCAGTCATAATTATTCTTGGATATTTTGCATTTCCTTCTTCCAATAAGTATGCTCTTGTCAATCCTTCTCCAAAAATAACATCTCCATCCGAATATATGTAGCCTTTTACTATACCGCCCCTTACAAAGATTGGAGTATCGCAATTAAGAAGTTCCCATTGAATAATAGAACACGCCATTATGAGGATCATTAATTTTTCATTATCGGTAGCTTCAATATATAGACAAATGCTATCCGAAATTATTTTAGAGTTTATCCTGTAGTCCTTTTGACTGCCTTCTATCACCTTACCGGAGGGGTCTGTCTCTTTTGACGACACCTTAAAAGGATAACGTATTTTCTCAAAAACTTTAAGCAGATAATCGCATTCCTTTTCTTTTATTAAATTCTTAAAGCCAAGCATATCCAAAAATGCTATGTAACACTCTTGATATTCCATATTCATATAATTCTTATTTTCATCAACTCACTAATGTTGAAAAATTAAATTTACAACAATAATCATGCTTTCTATCAAGCAATAATATCTTAATAAGACACTTTCTTATTATCTGTTTCTAGATTACTTCAACAGTCTTTATAGCATTTGTTTTATAATCCCCTAAAGTAATATTTATGTCATTGTTCAGCGCCCTTGCATTTATGATACTTACGTCACTAACAGCAATATCATACACAGTAATATGATCCGTGATTTCCATATATAAGATTCTACTACAGTTATGTTGATTCGGAGAAAAAGGATTGCATCCATTTACTGTAGTACTTGACTTAAGTTCCACATTTCCTACAAAGTCATAAGATCCTGAGTTATCTATTTTTAAGCTTGTATCATAAAATGATTTTATAATTTCTTTTTGCAAAGGTTCTGGAAAATGCGTTCTGTTTTCGGGACAGTACTTGCGATAAATTTCTTTCACTTTTTTCCATGAATTAAAAAAAGTTTTCAATTCGGTTTTTGTCATTTTAAATTCCTCTCATGTTTATTGTTTTAAGTCTCAACGAAGAGTTGTTCAATGCGGGCGACGATGCGCAAATAAAATAATCTTTATTCCATAAACCAGTATAAATGGGTAAATGTTAATTTCTATAATTTTCAAGTATATTTTTAATCCCTGAACTTGTCGCTTGCTTTTTTAACAACCAATTTAACACCTGGAATAATGCGGTTAATTCCTTTATGGGACTTAGCAATATAAATAATTTAATACAATCCAGATCTGTTATTGTATATGTTGGGTTATCTTTTTGCATATCATAATAATTCAATGATTTCCCATCCCATTGTTCTAAAGGACAATTAATCTGATTATAAAAATTTAATATTTTATTTGCTGAAGACTCATAATAATCAAAAGCAGATAGCTTATCGGACTTACTATATTCAAATACAGTTTTCTCCAATACTTTTATATTCTCGCTTATACTACGCATAAGCGTCAATGCGCAAGGACTAAAATCTTTATCTTCATAGAGATTTATAGCATCCTCGCAGCATCTTGATATTTGATCATCGCCTAATACTACATTCTTTAGAATTTCACGCAATTTCAGCGCATACAACTGACCTACCAGCTCAACATTGTCATCACTAAACAATATCTCCTCTGGTATATCAGGCGTGCTCATCATACAGAAAAATAGTCCTTTATCTTCCAATTCTTTCATATATTGGCTATATTTTTCTGAAAAAAGATTTTGCCTTGTCATGTAGAGGAACAAATAATAGTCTATAAACTTAAGGCTTACTTGTAATTCTTTTTTGTCACTTTCATTTAAAATCTCCAAGTATTTCTTATATTCATCACTATCTTTAGCTTCTCCGTTGATCAAATTCTGAAGTTGAGCTCTTATATCTTCCACATCTTGATTTTCATCGATATTTTCTATACCAGGTATCTTTTTATACTGTTCATGTAACTGCTCTAAAAGCCTTTTACCCTCTTCTGTATATTTTTTAAGCTCGTTAAATAAATTATCCCGAGCCTTAATTGCCTTTATCCTTATTTGCTCTTTTTCCAATTTCTCTTTATTACGTTCTGCGCTTAGATTATTATAGTATAAAAACAATGCATTAATCGCACTTGTTAAAAGCAATAACGCAAGTATACCATTTGCGTTATTGAACTTATCACGATCAAAATTATCATGAGCAATTGAGTTGCGCAAATTCAGCCCAACTTCTCTACCTATTTCATCTTTATCACGGATAAGACAATAACTCAAGTATTGCATTAATTCTACTGTCAATATTTTTATAAGAGGATTATTTATATCATAATAATTCAGAAGAATTCCAAGCGTTAATTTATCAGAATTATAGAAGCTATTTGCTTCTTTCTTTTCAGCAATATATATTATTCTAAGAACACGTTCGATTAACGTTATATTTGTAAGAGTAAAATCAATTGCGGAATCTTGTTTTTCTTCCTCTTTTTGTTCTTTATTAAACAAGTATTCTTGCCCTTTCTTATATAAGCTTTGTAATTGTCTTTGAACCTGCGAAATATCTTCATTAACAATTTTAAAAATATAAGAAAGGATATTTTCTGTATTGTTATAAAAATTCCCCCACTTCTCAGGATTAGAAATATAATAATTCAATGCATTACAATAGATATTATTATAAATTCCTATCAGCTGTTGCGTCATCATACCAAAGTGGTCATTTGTATCTAGATTAGTACTTACCAGCTCTGTAAGAGATGTCCTTCCTATCTGCATAGCATGGACACAGAAATGCTCTACTTTCCCTTTTTTTGAATTTCTGGAGTGAGTAAGCATTATTTGTTTTAAGTACCAAGGAATTGAAGGATTATCAAATTGCTTCTTTATTTCATCAAAAGGAATTTCATAAGAAAAAGAATGTCCTTTCTCCTCCAGCCATCGATTGTTAAGATCATCTACAATATATCTATGTTCATCATAGTAGTTATATCTGGGACTCGATATTGCTTTAAAAAACTTAAGAACGCTTTTATAGGTTATTTGATATCTTAAAGCAAGCTCTATATCTTTATTATCTAAAATCTTTTTTCCTAATTTATCAAAAGCATCCTGAATCTTAGTTTGTACATCTGCAGATGGGAAGTCCTTGTTAATGCATATATTCGCCCCTATTCTAATTAAGCTTCCCATTCTATGCTCTAAAAACGCAGATAAATTATCCTCACTAAACAGAACGACATATAATGAAGGAAATTTTTTAAACACTGATTTATATTCATCATAAGAATCTAAAACGAGATAGGGTTCTTTGTTAATTGCTCTTTCGTACGTTTCTTCAGTCAATGATTTATAAAACTTTGGTAAAATACTATAAATAGCGTAGCATAAA
>DVIU01000209.1 GCA_018711035.1 Candidatus Scatousia excrementigallinarum | reverse complement strand
GTAAAAGCAGGACGTTTGCGAAAAAGCAAAAAAGCATTATTCATGCTTAACGACCTTAAAAATGTTGTGTTATTGCATTCTCCGTGTGAGCCCCCCCCCCCCTAGTTGAAAGTGGCTTGTGTCAAGGTTTTTCATGGTATCTCCTCTCTTTTTTAATGTAAAATTTGCACATAAACAGTTCTTGTTCTGGCTTTATTATCGAAATCAATTAAAACAATTTGCTGCCATTGACCGAGTTGTAAGGCTCCGTCTATTAAAGGCACCATAGTACTATTTCCTACAATTGAAGCCCTTACGTGGGAATAGCCGTTTCCGTCGTGCCAGGTTTCATCGTGATGGTAGTCTTTTTCTACGGGTGCAATTTTTTCTAATGCTTCAGGCAAATCTTTTAATAAACCGGGTTCATATTCGATATTTGTTATTGAAACAGTACTTCCCGCTACATATACGTATACAACCGCATCATGCAATGAGTGTTTGTAAACCGCATTCTGAACCTGTCTGGTGATATCTTTTATATCGGTATTACCTTTTGTGTGAACAATAAATTTTTCATTAATTACTGTCATAGAGTGTATCTAATATCTCCTTTTTTAACGAGTTTTCTACCGTTTGCATAAGTAGCATAAGGACTGTGTTTTTTTATTAAATCTCTGTAATCTTCGCCGTCTTCAAGTTTAAATACATTAAAATCAGCACATTTTCCGATTTTAATTGAACCTGTGGAATTATCGAGACGTAAGATTCTTGCAGGATATATTGTGAGATATTTTATTAATTCAGCTATGTCAAGCTCATTGTTAGAGTTTGCCTGTACTGCTTCTTTTAACAGGCTGTAATCCTTATCAGCTTTAAAGCTTTGTGTTGAAAAACCGAAGTTTTGCGGAAAATATTTCAATACTGTTTTTAATGATAACTTTTTGTTGCATATCTCCTCGCTGTAAGACGGCTGGTAGATAAATTTTACACCTGTTTCGGCAAGTGCTTCGAGTTCTTCATCTGTTGTGTAATTACTATTTGCAGCAATAACTTTTTTCGTCAAAACCTTTAGATTTTTCAGATAATCTACCGGATTTAAGTCTTTTGCGTATGGTGTAATTTTTCTCATACCCATAAATTTATGCAGTAGATCAATGTCTGAAAATCCGTGCTCAAGCCACTCTATTTCATCTTTTGATTCTGCAAAACGTGTCATGAGGAGCATATTGTGTTTTCGGCAATACTTTGAGAAAAGCTCCCACAATTTTTTATGAACACCTGAAATCGAGTTAAGCATAATGCCGATGTGCGTATTTTCGCCTTTGTGCATAACAAGGTCTTCTACTTTTGCGCGGATTTCTTTAAACTGTTTTTTACTTTTCATTGATGTATCTGCAAATACTTCAAAGAAAAGATAAGTTTTTATAGGCATTTTGTTTATAACATCAAAGTATTTAAACTCTTTTGAAACCTGGGCAACGCAGGTGGTACCGGCTTTTATTGCCATATTTACGCCATCTTCAAACGAGCGTATTTTTTCATTTCTGTCCATTGAGAAGTATTTTGAAAGTATATTTGCCCATTTACGGGAGTAACTGCTCTGTGAAACTCCTGCAAATGTATATTTTTCATTTAAAACGGTAAAGAATTTTTTAAGAATAGTTTTTATATTATCAGGTTTAAACTTGTCTTCATCTGTATATTGAAACTGTGTCAACAAATCGATAAATCCGGGGGTTATTACTGCATTACCAAGGTCTTTAACATATTTTGATTCAAAATTGACTTCATTATTTGGAATAATATCAGTAATTTTGCCCTCATCGACGACAAGAGCCATATCTTCCAGTATATTATCTTCTGATGTCAAAATCCATTTAGCTTTATAACACTTCATAATATCCCCTTTTGAAACTAATTTTACATTAGGTTTAACGAAAATGCAATATTAAATTTAGAAGTTATCAGGGTCAAATTCGGGATATTTTAAATAGAAATCTCCTTTAAATTCGTTAAATCCTTTTCCGTCCCTAAAATCGAGATACTGCGGGAAAGGGTCAAATCCGTTGTTTTGATAAACTCCGTGCCAGTTATTATATTTAAGAACATCCTGTTTTGCTACTGCTGATAACTTTCCGTTTTTGTATGCATAATTATATTTAACTGCGTATTCCGGTTGTGATTCATGCAGCCTATCAAAACATCCAAGGTTATTATTAAATTTTTCATAGTATATAGTGTAATCATGTAGCTTTTTATTTTTATTAAAGAAACCCTGATGTGTTTTGGCAGTTCCATCAGGATAGGCTACTCTCGTTAATCTTTCATACCCTTCGCTTATGTCACTTTGGCCGAGCGGTTTTTTAGCGTCACCGGAGAATTCTTTTACCAGAAAATCAGAATCATAGATACTTTTCGGAAATTTCTTAGGATTTACAAGAATTTTGCTCTCATCACCCTTGTAAACTCTTGACCACATTTGGCCATCTGCGCGGCGATATTGTAAAATTCTGCGGAAAAGTTTATTTTCTTTATTAAATACCAGAATATCTTTAAAAGTTTCATCACCTTCATTTTTGTAATATGTAGTAGTAGAACCGTTTTGAAAGTCTGCTTTTTTTATTTCGAAGTTTCCGTCAAAGAAAGGTTTAAAGTCTTCAAGACTTGTTACGTCCGGCTCATAGGGAAGCTGGGCTACGTTAGGTTTGTTATAATCCGGTGGAGGAGTAAGCGGAAGTTCTTCTTTTTTTACCGGTGTCTCTTGCAGAGGGGCTTTTGGCTGCTCAGGTTTTATATTTTCTTTTTCAACCGGAGGTTTTATATCATCTGATATTTTCGGTTTGCTTATCTTTTTGCCGTGATTTCTGAATATAAAATACGCGCTTAACCCTATAGCTGCCGCGGCAGTAATGTAAATTGCAGCTTTTTGTAAGCTGTCTGTTTGCTTTGTTTTACTTTCGGGTTTATTTTCAGACGCTTTAAAATAAGTATAATGATAATTAGTTATATGTTGAATTTTCATACTACAGCAAAGGTATTAAATATGAACAGGAAAATTTTTGCTATTATCCGTAAAATTCATCTGCATAATATGCAAACTCTAGATGACCTACTATGATAGTATCTCCATCTTTGACACCCATAGATTTTAATTTATCAAATACGCCCATGCCGGTTAAAATGTTCTGAAACCTTATAACCTGTTCTGTATTTCTTTCATCCGTGACCTGAGCGAGACGGCTTATTTTGCCGCCGGTTATGATGAATGTATCTTTGGAAACTTTGGATATTTCAAATGCGCTGTCATCATTATTGTATGCTTCTAAATCTTCTTCCACAACAATATCAGATACAGGTTTTTCTATTTCATCAACTTTTTGTGACATAAAAGTTACCAGTTTGTCAATGTTTTCACCTGTGACAGCAGAGATTAGAAATACGTCATCTGATTTTTTTCTGAATCCTTCTAAAAGTTCGGATTTTCTTTTTTCATCAATAGCATCAATTTTATTTAGTGCAATAATTTGATAAAGTTTTCCGAGTTTTTCCGAATGTTTAGAAAGTTCAAGGTTAATTTTTTCATAATTACCAAGCGGATCTTCTTCCGTAGTATCAATTATATGAATAAGAAAACGGCATCTTTCAACATGGCGAAGGAAATCATGACCGAGCCCGACGCCTTCAGAGGCGCCTTCTATTAAGCCGGGGATATCTGCAACAACATAACCGTCGCCAGAGGGTTTTCTTACTACTCCGAGGTT
>DVIU01000208.1 GCA_018711035.1 Candidatus Scatousia excrementigallinarum | reverse complement strand
GTTGACTGGCTGGCTAAAGCGATAGATAAGCTTAAAGAAGATATTAAACAATATCATCTTGGTAGGGATTATCTATATGACGGAGCAAAATATTTCCATAGAGCCTTTGAGCGTTATAGAGATAAAGAATGGGATTACAGTTATAAGCTTTTTTTTAAGCCAATAGTTAAAAATGAAAGGAGGAAAGCTTTCATGGGAACAGAATTGATTTCTATAAGTAACTATGTTGACGATTATTTTTATTGTTGTGTTGAAAAGCATGATACAGATAAAATTCAAGGAGACCCAATGCCGCCAATAGATTATTTATGGGAATCACAAAATTTAGCTTCTATTGAGGAATCGGTAGTTTGTGGCTGGTTAATGGAAATTATAGAAACCATAACAGTTATTATCCACAATAAAACTATAAATAGAGAAGACGACCTATTCCATGAAGATGCTACTGATGAGTATGCTGAAACATTTGAAGATAAATACTATGATACAGTTAGAGCATTATATTATACATATTGCGTGTAAAAATTTTAATATGAGAGGGCCTTATGGGGGATAAGAGAGAAAGAAAATACAAATCTAAAAAAGACGCGTTAATAAAAAAATCTAGGGAGGCAATGCTTGCGGCTGTTCAGATTTATAACAATCCTTTAATTAAGTTTAAGTCAGAATCCTTTTTAACTTTAGCCGTAATTGCATGGACATATCTAATGCATGCTTACTATGAACAACTAGGGGTTGACTATAGATATTATAAAAAGAAAGGGACGCGAAAACAATTTATTAAAACAGATTGTGGTGCAATAAAAGAGTGGGAATTAAGTAAATGCATCAAAGCTAATGAATCTCCGTTAAATGCTGTAGTAAAAGCCAATCTAGAGTTTATAATTGGGCTTAGGAATGAAGTTGAACATCAAATGACAAATGTACTAGATCAAGCGGTAAGTGCAAAACTTCAGGCGTGTGCGTTGAATTTTAATCATTATTTAACTGAATGGTTTGGAAAGAAAAACGGTATAGAGAACGAATTGGTAATGTCGATTCAATTTTCGGGCGTTGACCCTGTCAAACAAAGGGAACTATCAAAAATGAAGGGCCTGGCCGATAATGTATACAACTATATTTCTCAATTCGAAACTGATTTAAGCGATACAATTTTGCAGAGTAAAGAGTACTCATACAAAATAATGTATATTCCCGTTAGTGTTAATCATAGAGGACAAGCTGACACAGTGGTTGAGTTTGTTAAGGCAACACCCGAAATGGAAGAGCAAGTAAAGAATATTGTAATGATCAAAGAGAGTGAGAAAAAGAAGTATCTTCCAAAGCAAATTGTAAAAATCATGAGAGAAGAGGGATATGTAAAGTTTTCTATGACAATGCATACTAATTTATGGCAAAATAATGGACATCCATTAAAAACACCTATTTATGGTAGTTTAGTCGCTGGTAAACAATGGTATTGGTATGAAACTTGGGTGAATTATGTCAGGGACTATTGTAAGGCAAACGCTGATATATTATGTAATAATTAAGTAATATGGAGATCGTTTATGAACGAATCAAAACTTGAAGCGGCTGTAATGGAGCTGTTTCAGCAGGAAGAGTATGAATGTGTACAAGGTGATTTTATCTTGCGCGAAGCAGGAGAAGTGCTTTTAAAAGATGATTTAAAGGCATATCTTTTGTCGCGTTATGCTTCTGATGAAATTTCTGAAACTGAAGTTGAAAGCATAATATTAGCTCTTCAACGTGCCCCGCATGAGCCTCTATATGAATCAAACAGGGACATGCTCAACCGTATAATTGAAGGTTTTGCTTTTCGCCGCGAGGATAAAAGTAAAAAAGATTTGTTCATTCGTCTTATTGATTTTGAAATTCCTCAAAATAATATTTTTAAAGTCGTCAATCAATTTGAAATTCAGGGTATTGAAATGTTGCGTATACCCGACGCTATTATCTTTATTAATGGCTTGCCGCTCGTGGTCATCGAATTCAAAAGTGCAACGCGCGAAAATGCAACGATATACAATGCTTATGAGCAGCTGACTGTGCGCTATACCCGTGATATTCCAGATTTGTTTAAATATAATGCTTTTGTTGTTATCAGCGACGGTGTGAATAATAAATATGGTTCACTGTTTGCTGATTATGATTATTTTTACTCTTGGCGTAAAGTGGATGGGGAAGACACAGAGGTTGACGGAATAAATTCACTGTATTCAATGGTGAAAGGGCTGTTCCGCAAGGATAGGATACTTGCTGTAATAAAAGATTTCATATTTTTTCCCGACCAGTCGCAGAGCGAGCTTAAAGTTGTGTGTCGCTATCCGCAATTTTTTGCAGCCACAAAACTTTATGAGAATATAAAGCAGCATATAAGACCGCAGGGTGATGGCAAGGGCGGCACTTATTTCGGCGCAACAGGATGCGGCAAAAGTTATACAATGCTGTTCTTGACTCGTATGTTGATGCGCAGTGAATATTTTAGAAGTCCGACGATTGTTGTAATAACCGACAGGACCGACCTTGATGTTCAGCTTTCGGCAACATTCTGCAGTGCAAAAAAGTTTATAGGAGATAATACCGTTGAGAGTATATCTTCCCGCGCCGAACTGCGTGAAAAATTACAGGGCAGGGCGAGTGGCGGTGTATATCTTACAACAATTCAAAAATTTACAGAAGACATACAGTTGCTTTCCGATAGGACAAATATTATATGTATCTCTGATGAGGCGCACCGTTCGCAATTAAATCTTGAGCAGCAGGTGCGTATAACGGAAAGCGGAGTACAGAAGAGGTATGGTTTTGCCAAATATCTGCACGATTCCTTGCCCAATGCAACTTATGTGGGTTTTACCGGAACGCCTATAGACGCTACTATTGAGGTGTTCGGTCCTGTTGTTGAAAGATATACAATGACGGAATCTGTAAAGGATGGAATAACTGTAAATCTTGTATATGAGGGACGAGCGGCAAAGGTTACTCTCGATAAAAACAAGCTCGAAGAAATCGAGGCTTATTACATACAGTGTGCTGAAGAGGGGGCAAACGAAAATCAGATAGATGCAAGCAAGAAGGCAATCGCGCATCTGGATGTCATACTTGGTGATCCTGACAGATTAAAGGCAATCGCCAAAGATTTTGTTGAACACTATGAAAAGCGTGTCGC